>JALORD010000604.1 GCA_025459145.1 Pirellulaceae bacterium
CCGGCGGAGCGGAATCTCTCGCGCGAGCTCCTCCCCCAGCCGTTCGAGCAAACGGGCCGCTTCGGCCAGGGCCTCGCGCGTCGGTTCCAAGTTCTCGGCAGCGAGGGCTCCGGCCTCGAATTCTTGCCGCCCCAGTTCGCCGCGGGCCAGAGGCGCCAGCGCGTCCTGAAACCGAACAAGCCACAACCGGGGGGACGCGGGGTTGCTCCGCAACTCATCATCGGCGACGGCGCGCGATTTTTGCCAGACCGCTGGGCGCTCGGCCGGTGGAGCATTCACGGCGTGCGTCGCCAGCGTGCGAATCCATTCGACCAACAGTTCGGTTCGCTCGCGCTCAGAGAGGCCCGTTCGCTTCAGACGGTCGGCACAGTAGTTTTCGGCGAGCGCGTAGAGCTGCCGCTCCCGCAGCCCCGCCAGAAACGTCGAGTCGCGCTGGCTGCCGACATTTTGTGACCAGCCGCGGCCGACCAGCGCCAGGACGAGCAGGCTCGCCAGCCACGGAACGACGCGGTGATACATGGCGGAGCCTCCGGCGCTAAGGCTCAACGGGGAGCGAGGTGGCAAAGCCGATTTTCTCAAAACCGACGATCCGCGACAAATCGAACACGTCGATCACGTCCCCCAGCGGCACTTCTCGTCATTGACGGTCCAGACGGGTCCTGTGGCACCCGTGGCAATTCGGATCACGACATCGTCGAAATCGGCCTCCGGGGGCGGCGGCTCATTCGGCTGTCCGCTCCCTTTGGCCTCGGCCACCGAAAGCTCGCTCGGCAGCGACTTCTCAGCGATGGCGAAACTCGACGACCAAACAAAATAGACCATCAGCAGAAACACGCAGTCGATCATCGGCGTGAGCTGCAGTTCGACCTCCGTCCGCTGGTCCCGAAATGGCGAGGGAACCTTCACGGGCGAGTCTCCTCTCGCCGGTAAACGGCGTACGAGACATTCCAGATTCCCGCCCGAGCGCAGGACAGCATTACCGGCTCGCACGCCGCGTACGGAACGGTTCGATCCGCCCGAATTCGCACCTCCAGGTCGGTGCCGTGCTGCTCGATCCGCTCCCGCAGCCGGCGGGCCAGTTCGTCCGCACTGATCGGTCGATTGGCGACCAACAGGGCTCCATCGGCCAGGACATTGACCGTCACGCGGGCCCGGTCATCGAGCTGTAGATCGCGTCCGCTCGTCGCTTCCGGGAGAGGCAGCGGGAGCTGCGTTTCCTGCTTGGCGAGATGGCTCGACAGCAGGAAAAAAATGATCAGCTGAAACACGACGTCGATCATCGGCGTCATATTAAAGCCGATCTGCCGGCTCAGCACGCGGGAGGGAACTCGCATATTCGCATTTTAGCGTGGGGCTGGCGACCGCGGGACGGCAATTGGAGGCGATGCGGTCACTGGTCACTGGTCAGTTGTTAGTTGGGATAGGATTCGACTTGCTTTGCTCGCACTCCCTTACCCTCACACTCCCACCACCCTCGCACTCTCGCACCCCTCGCCCGTCCATGCAGATTCGCGAATATCAGCCGTCCGATTTGCCGGTTCTCAAAGCGATTACGACCGAGGCGTTCGACGGCGTTTCGATCGATGGGGGAATCGAGCAGCTCTATGGCCCGATCGCCGGCCGCGACTGGCGGTGGCGGAAAGCGCGGCACCTCGACGAAGACGCGGCCCGCGACCCCCGCGGCATCTTTGTCGCCGAAGAAGGCGGCCAGGTGATCGGCTACATCACCACCTGGCAAGACCAACCGGCGGGGATCGGCCACATCCCGAATATCGCCATCCATCGTGACTATCGCGGACAGGGGCTCGGCCGACTGCTCATCGAGTATGCCCTGGACCATTTTCGCAAGTCCGGCCTGTCGCATGCCAAGATCGAAACCCTCGTCCAGAACGAGGTGGGGCAGCACCTGTACCAATCGCTCGGTTTTCGCGAGGTCGCCCGGCAGATTCACTTTGTGGCCGAGCTGTAGCACGGGGCCGTCTACCGATCTGTAACAATCCGACTTTGCGCGTTGACCGCAACCAGCGCTGGGCCGACAATTGACGGGTTGGCATGGAATGACCAAGGAAATGTGGACTGGGGTTCGGAGAATTAGCGATGCGCGTGTCTCGTCGGCAGTTTGTCGCGACGTCGGCTGGCGCCTTGGCAGGGGCCGCAGTCCCTGTGGCGGCGAGCTTCGTCTGGGGACAAGAACCCGCGGCGACGCTTCCCCCCGCTGTCACCGGTGCCCCTCAAACATTCAACGAGTTCACGCCGCAGAGCGAGCGGGCGGTCAACCGCGGCGACGAGTGGCTGCTCAAGACGATGCACCGCGATGGCGGCTGCGGCGTCGACATCGGCCAGCCTACCGACATCGGCTGCACGGCGATGGTTGGCCTCGCCCTGATGGCCCAGGGAAACACTCCCATCGAAGGACCTCGCAGCCGGGAGGTGCAGCGGATTCTGTCGTTTATCCTGCGGGCGACCGAGAACATGCCGCAGGATGACATCACGTCGCTCACGGGGACCCAACTGCAGAACAAAATCGGCCGGCACGCTCATAGCTTCTTTGCGGCGCTCTTCCTGGCCGAAGTCATCGGCGAAGGGTGGGATATTGAACCGGCCCGCGTAGGGCTCAAGCGAGTGGTCGATGCGATCTGCGGCTCGCAGACGGCGGTCGGCAATTGGGGCGATCAATCGTGGGCCCCCATGCTGGGGACGGTGATGGGCTGGGTCTCGCTGCGGGCGGCTCACAACGCGGGAATGCGAGTGGGGAGCTCCCCTGAAAACACGGCCAAGCACCTGATCGAGCAGATGCGGGTCAATCTGGCGCAGCATCAGGGAAGCTGGATGCATACGCTCTACAAAAATGCGACCGGCATCCGCGTGCTCTACGCGATGGGAATGGACGACGACGCGATCGCCAAGAAGGCCTTCGCCGACGTGCGGCAGCTCGTCAACAAGGACAATTCGGCCTTCAGCCAGGCCGGGGGCGAAGAGTATCTCGCGTTCCACCTGATCACCGAGACGATGTTGCAGAAGGGGGGTGACGACTGGGCGGCGTGGTTCCCGACCGTACGCGATAAGATTGTCGGAGTTCAAAACAGCGACGGCAGTTGGACCGGCCACCACTGCATCACCAGCCGCACATTCTGCACCGCGGCGGCCATTCTCGTTCTGACCAGTCCGAATCGGTATCTGCCGATTTCGCAGGCGTGAGGCATGGCTGACGCTCAAGAGTCGCTGCGCAGAGGTCTGGACTGGCTCATCGCCCAGCAAGCGGCCGATGGCGGCTGGCATTCGACGACCTACGGACAGCTCAAGGACGGAGCGAGCGTGACGGCGCTCGTGCTCGAAGCAATTTCGCACGCACCGGCAGCCGAACAGCAAAAGCACCTGGCGGCAGCAAAGCAGGGCTACGCGTTTCTTGATCGGGGCATCGCCCGGCGGAGAGCGGTGGCCAGTCCCGACGGATCGCTCGATTTTCCCACATATGCG
>JALORD010000605.1 GCA_025459145.1 Pirellulaceae bacterium
AAGACCTACGAGGCGTTCGTGCGGGTCTTTGAGTCGATCCACAGCGGGAGTGCCGGGCACTACTTCACGCCAATGGCCTGCATGCTGCCTGCGCCCGCCCTTGAAGAGTTTTTTCTCTTCGTTGCTGCCAAAGGAATTGGGTCGAAGGATAACGAGTGGAGCATCGAGAGTCAGCGAACAGGAGGCAATTTGGCCATGTTTGGAAGCGAGGTAGCCTGTCGCCAGATGATTGCCTGGGCCGAGCAGCGGACGGACCCGCGCGTGCCCCTGTTCAAGCTGTTTGTCGACCAAAACGCGTTTATCCGTAAGCATGTGACGACGAGCGATGCCGACTTGCATCGCTACTATGTCGAGATGTGGAGAGCAGGCGTGTTCGCAGGACCGTGTGACGTCACGGGAAAGAACATGTTGAAGAGGGCGATGGAACGCTTGGCGAGCCGACCGGCGATACCCCTCGAGTACTTTATCGCCATGACCTACCTGACCGGAACCGAGGAGGGGGTTTCATTGGGATACAAGGATCCCGGGCCTCTGGTACTCGAGAGCCTGCGAAATCGTGGCAAAGCTCGAAGCTCGCGGGGTTCAAGTTCAAATTGATTTATCCCACTCTGCGACCTGGATGGCACAATAAACTGCCCCCGACATGCTCGCAATTTTGATCGCAGCTACCTTCCTTTTCGTCGTTGCCGGCCTCGCGATTGTTGGCAGCTTGCCATTTGCCGTGCTCGCCCTGTATTTGGTCGCCAGCCTATTCGCATCGCTGGCATACGCGGTGGATAAGTTGGCAGCCGGTGGTAATAGAAGGCGCATCCCGGAAAGCACATTGCACTTGCTGGGGCTAGCCGGCGGATGGCCGGGTGCACTTGTTGCCCGACATGTTTTCCGCCACAAGACAATCAAGAAGCCTTTCATCGCTGCCTTCTGGGGCACCGTAGTTCTGAACTGCTGCGCGCTCGTTTGGATGCTTTCATCCCCGGGCCAGCGCTTCCTCCACGCACTGCTAGGGACAGTGTGAGGATCGACGAGTCGATGGATTAGATTTCGTCGGTGAGGACGAGAGGCTAAACCAGATCCGCCCCCAATTTGCCGTTGGCGAATCGCCGCCGGGCGGCCTACGATGCACCCAGCCAAGGAGGGCCGGATGAGGATCGGCGTTTTGTTGCCGAACTGGGTGGGGGACTGCGTGATGGCGACCCCCACTTTGCGCGCTTTGCGCCGTAGGTTTCCGGCCGCGCAGATTACCGGAATTGCCCGGCCGCACCTGCTCTCCCTCTTTAGCCCGGCCGATTGGCTCGACCAGCGCCTGGCGTGGGAACATCGGGGCTCTGGTTGGCTGAAGCCGAGCTGGCTTAATCTCGGCTGGGTGGCACACACAGCAAAACTGATCGGCCAGTTGCGCAGCGAACCGTTCGATCTGCTACTCGTGCTTCGCAACTCGGGCTTGGCCGCCGCGGTCGCTCGCGCGAGCGGCGCGAAGCAGACGATCGGCTACGCTCGCCGAGGAAGCGGACTCTTCCTCAGCCGTGCGATCGCTCCGCCCCGCGCCGGCGGGCGATTCACGCCAATCTCGGCAATTGACTATTACCTGCAACTCGCCGAAGCGGCGGGCTGCCCGACCGAGTCGCCGGAGCTTGAGCTTTCGACGACCGAACAAGACGAAGCGGCTGCGGACGCGATCTGGCAACGGCTCGATCTGCCCGATCCGGAGGAAGTCGTCCTGGTCAACACAGGCGGAGCCTATGGCGCGGCCAAACAGTGGCCCGCTGAACACGCGAGCGAGCTGGCCCGCGAGCTTGCCGAACAGGACGGCTTCACGACCGTGTTCCTCTGCGGACCCGACGAGCGTGAACATGCCGCCCGCCTCGCAGCCGCGGCCGATCATCCGCGGGTGAAGAGCCTGGCGACGGAAGACGTCCGCTTCGGGCCGACGAAAGCGTTCATTCGCCGGGCGAGTCTGCTCGTCAGCACCGACAGCGGCCCGCGGCACATCGCGGCAGCCGTCGGGACTCCCACGATCACGCTGTTCGGGCCGATCGACCCGGCCTGGAGCGAAAACTACCAATCCGCAGCGATCCGGTTGCATTTACGGCTGGATTGCGCTCCGTGTGGAAAGCGGACCTGCCCGCTCGCCCATCATCGCTGCCTGCGCGATCTGACGCCGGCGATGGTGCGCTGCGCGGTGCATTCGCTGCGCGCGGACCGCGAATTCAGCACGGCCCGCCCGCTCCGCATGAGCCCGGCCGCGACAGCCGCGGCAGTCTGAATCCCACCTTCCCGAGAGAGCATCCCACCATGCCCAAGCTCACCGTCCTCATTCCGTGCAAAGACGAGCGGCGGCACATTCGCGCCTGCATCGAATCGGTCCGCGGCGTGGCCGACGAAATCCTGGTGGCCGATTCGGGCTCGACCGACGGCACGCTCGAGATCGCCCGCGAGCTGGGCTGCCGCGTGATCCAGCGGGAGTATGTGAACTCCGCGAACTTCAAGAACTGGGCGATTCCACAGGCGGCGCACGAGTGGGTCTTCGTGGTCGATGCCGACGAGCGGGTGACCGCGGCGTTGGCCGACGAGATTCGGTTTCTCCTGCGGGCCGAGCCGGAAAAGATCGCCTACGAGCTGAAGCGCGATCTGTTTTTTCTCGACCACCGGATCAATCACTGCGGCGTCGGGCACAACTACCTGGTGCGGCTCTTTCGCCGCGACGAGTGCCGCTATCAGACGCGGCGGGTGCATGCCGATGTCGATGTGCCGGCGAGTGCCGTCGGCCGGCTGCGGCACCGGCTGATTCACTACACGGCTCTCGATATCGACCACTTCCTCTCGAAGCAGCAGCGCTACGCCACCTGGTCGGCGCTCGACGCTTACGAGGCGGGCAAGCGGTGTTCGACCGCCAAGATGCTGTGGCACGCGCCGCTGCGATTCTTCCAGCTCTACCTCCTGCGGCGCGGCTTTCGTGATGGACAGGCGGGGCTCGTCGTGTGCGGCATCATGGCGTACTACACCTTCCTGAAGGACGCCAAGCTGTGGGCATTGGACGAGTTCGGAGTTGGCCGTGCGCAGCGCCACGTTCTCGTTCTCGGCCGGATCGACCTGGTGGTCGTACAGCTCGGTCGCCACCACGTCGCCTGTCTGCCGATTGCGCCACTCGACATACCGATAACGATCGGTACGCAGAGCGTAGCCCATCAGCCGCTGCCCCTGCTGCGCCCGGGGGTACTGGCTAAGGGCGGCCGATTTCCAGGCTTTCTGGGGTTCTTCCAAGAGCGGCTTGAAGCTCGTTCCTTCGAGGTGCGCGGGAAGCGAGAGTCCAGCCAGATCGCACAGCGTCGGGTAGATGTCGACAAACTCGACCAGCCGATCGCACGGCTGTCCCACGCCTTTCGTCCCCGGCGCGGCCAGGAGCAGCGTGCTCCGCGTGTCGTTCTCCATATTCGAGTGCTTGCACCAGCTCGCGTGCTCGCCGAGCTTCCAGCCGTGATCGCCCCAGAGGACGACGATCGTGTTCTCCGTGAGGCCGAGGCGGTCGAGTTCCGCCAGAACGCGGCCGATGTTGGCGTCGGTATAGCTGGTCGCCGCCCGATAGGCATGCACCAGTTGCCGAGCGAGCGCTTCGTCGAGCGGCCCATCCTTGGGAATGCCGTAGTACTGCCGCAGCTCGCCGAAATCGGTCACGGCGTAGGGGGGCGCGTCCTTCGGCCGGAACGGATTCGCTGCCAGCTCGAGCTTGGCCGGATCGTACAGGTCGAAGTATTTTTTCGGAGCGTTGAACGGCAGGTGCGGCTTCAAAAAGCCGACCGCCAAGAAGAACGGCTGATCCTGTTTGGCCAGTTCACCGAGCTTCGTGGTGGCGAGTTCCGCGAGGCTGCCGTCGTGATAGTCGGTGTCAGGAACGTCAGCCGCTTCGAACGCGGCGCCGCGGCCCGCGCGGTTGAGTGCTTTCCCTTTCTTGCCGGCCGATTTGGCCTTGGCGCGGCCGGCAGCCATTCGCTCAAGGTTCTCGGGGAGGAGATACCCTTTGCCCGGCCCGTTGCGGTGCGGCTCGCTCCAGCTCTTCGGATCGTCGAGCCCGCCGTGATACAGCTTTCCCATGCCGACCGTGTGGTAGCCCTGATCCTTGAAGTGCTGCGGCAGCGTGACGACATCCGGAATCGTCGTGCGGAAGTGCGTTTCCAGGTCGTAGACCTTCGTCGAATCGGGCCGCAGCCCGGTCAACAGACTCGTCCGCGACGGCGAGCAGACCGCCTGCTGGCAATAGGCCCGGCGGAAGACCATGCCCCGTTTGGCGAGTGCATCAATGTGCGGCGTCTTCGCCTCCGGATGGCCATAGCAACCGAGGTCCGGCCGCAGATCGTCGACGGCGATAAACAGGACGTTGGGCCGAGCGGCATCGGCGGCCAGCCCGGAAATGGCAACGCATGCGCCCGCCAGCAGCAACAGCGGGAGCAAACAGCGGCGGAAGAGAGACCGACGGAGCATGGACGCGGTTCCTGGAGAGGCGGGGAGTGCGACTCAAATTCTAGCCGAGTGGCACTCGGGGTGCGACCGATGCGCAACCATACCTTCACGCCCTCAAATGCAAATGCACCGTCCATGTTGATCCCCGGGTCGCTGGCTCCTGGCCGGGGGCAGCCTCGCCAATCGGCGCGTGCCCGAGCGGCCATTGGAAGGTCAGGTCCTGTTCATCCTGCGACGGATCGGCGGTCGCCAGAGCCGCTGCTCCGCGCCGGGCGAATTCGCCCAGCACACCCGCCGGGGCCACGATCGCATCGGGTTCGATCCGCAAATGCCGGGCGTGGGCGATTTCGATTCGCTCGGGATTGCGGCGGCTGGCCAGGACGATC
>JALORD010000006.1 GCA_025459145.1 Pirellulaceae bacterium
GCGCCGCCGGCTGATAAATCGATTGCGGGGCCGTCGGCGTCGTAGCGGTCGGCGAGGGCGATACGGAAGTTTGCGGTGCGGTGTACTGAGGCGGCGCAGTGTATTGGGACGGCGCCGCGTACTGAGGCGTAGTTGCCGCCGCCGACGGGGCAGGAGCCGCGGGTTGATAGTTCCCGCCGTAGCTCGTCGTCGGGTAGTGCGGCTGCGTGGTGGGCGAGACTTGCGTGGTGGACGACGGCGGCTGGGCCTCTGTCGTGCTGCTGCTGGGCGGCTGGCTGGGCGAAGTGCTCGCGTCGCGCTGGGCAACTCGCTCTTCGTCCTTCTTGGTGAACGTGAACAGGGCGTCGCCTGACGGCGGATTGCTCAGCGCCGGTTCGACATCGAGCTGCGGGATCGTCGGCGGATGGAGCGCGGTTCGCGACTCTTCCGGCTGCGGTTTCTCGGTGGGACCGACCGCCTTGATAGCTCCCGCGGGGCTCACGCCTGTTTTGCTGGGCGCGGCAACGATCGCCGTCAGATTGCCGCTCGATGATTCCGTGCCGGCAGTCGCTGTCTTGTCACGGCCGTTCGCGGGGACGGTCTTGCTCCGATTCGCGCGGGCGGCGTAGATCGTCGTAAACAGCGCCAGCACAAAGGCAATCGCAATGAATTTTCCCTGGGTCGAAAACCAATCGTTCTTGGCCGACGCTTGTCGCTTGCGCTGCCGCTCTTCCGATCGCTCACGGAGCGAAACGGGATCCTCGGCTTCGGCGGTCGGCGAATCTTCGAACACGCGGTCCGATTTGGCGACGGTTGTCGTGGCGTCGGTTTCCGCTGCGAACTCCTCGGCAGCTTCCTGTTCGCTCTTGGCCAGTTCGCTGGCGAACAAGTCTTCCGCGCTGGTTGATTCTGTGTCGCGCTCGGCCAGGTCAGCTGCCGCGGTCGAGAGGGGCTCCGACTCAGCAGGCGAAGTGTCAACAGGCAAAGTCTCGCTCTTCGGTGGAGCGAGGGGTGCCGCGGGTGGAATCGCGCCGAATCCTTTGGTTTCGACCAGGCCGGCGGCGGTCTCCAGATCGAACGCAGCAGTTTGGAGATCGCAGGCTGGATCGTCGGCACACAGGTCGCCGAGCGCTGGCGGTGCTTCGGAGACCGGCAGAGGAAGGTCAGCCGGCTCGGCGGCTCGCTCCACCGGAGGGGCCAATGTGAATTCGGGAGCTGCCGGAGCGGCGTAACCCTTGGGCCGGCTGACGTCCATCAGATGGAAGAGGACGGGCAATTCGCGCAGCGGCCTGGGGGGAGTTGGCCCGGGGCGGCGTTTTTCGGTGAACGTAGCGGTCATGTGGGGCGTCCTTTCCCGGCGCGTGGCGCGCAAATCCCAGCGCGGTCCGATGCCGCACCTCCTTTATCGGTAGGGGTTGTGATGATCTTGAGAGCTAGGCAAACTTTGACGCCTCAAATGTAGAGGTAAGTGCATGCTTTATCCTTGACATTGCGGCTATCCAGAGTGCTCGTCCGCCATCTCCCGGCTGCTGGCGCTTATTGCGGCAAATGGGGATGTCTAGGATAGTAAATGATTCCCTCCTGAACCCGGTCTGATCGCCATGCCATCCCTCCCCCGGTCCCGCTCGTACGATTTGCTCCAATCGCTCCTCGCCGAGCGGATCCTGATCCTGGATGGGGCGATGGGAACGATGATTCAGCGGTATGGACTCGGGGAGGACGAGGTACGGGGAGAGCGCTTCCGAGGTCATCACAAGGATCTCGTTCGCTTTTCCGACATTCTCTGCCTTACCCATCCTGACAAGATCACCGCGGTCCACGGGCAATATCTAGCGGCTGGCGCCGACATCGTCGAGACGAATTCGTTCGGGGCCAGTCTGATTGGGATGGAGGAGTTTGGTCTGCCTCAGGAACTCGTCCGCGAGATCAACTTCGCGGCGGTCGCCTGTGCCCGGAAAGCCACCGACGAATGGAACGAGCGGACGCCCGATAAGCCGCGGTTTGTGGCGGGCTCGATCGGACCGACCGCCAAGCAGATGGCTATTTCGACCAACGTCGACGACGCCGCTTGGCGGGGAACGACGTTCGACGCCCTGGTCGATTCGTACTACGAACAGAGCCGGGCACTGGTCGAGGCAGGTGTCGACTTGCTGTTGCCCGAAACGTTCATCGACACACTCAATCTGAAGGCATGTTTATTTGCGATTCAGAGGTTGTGCGAGGAGCGGGGGGAACTGATCCCGGTGATGGCGAGCGGCACGTTCAGCGATGGCGGCCGGACGTTTGTCAGCGGCCAGTCGGTCGAGGCCTTCTGGATCGCCCTGGCCAATGTGCCGCTGCTCACGATCGGGATGAACTGCGCTCTTGGGCCGGAAACCATGCGGCCACAGATCGAGGAGTTGTCGCGTGTGGCGACGGTTGGCATCCATGCTTATCCGAACGCCGGCCTGCCCAACGAGATGGGGCAGTACGATCTTGGCCCTGCCAAGATGGCTGAGCTCGTCGGCGAGTGGGCCGATGCCGGTTGGCTCAACATCCTCGGGGGGTGCTGCGGCACGACGCCCGATCACATTGCGGCGATTGCCGAGCGCGTCAAGCGCGATCGGCCGCATCGCCCCAGTCAGCAGCCACATTGGCTTCGCCTCTCGGGAACGCTCCCTTTCACGCAGCGGCCCGATAGCAACTTCATCATGATCGGCGAGCGGACGAACGTTACCGGCAGCAAGGCCTTCGCCCGGCTGATCCGCGACGGGAAGTACGAGGAAGCGGTCGAAGTCGCCCGGCAGCAGGTGGCCGGCGGGGCGAGCGTGATCGACGTCAACATGGACGACGCCCTGCTCGACGGCGAAGCGGCCATGACCCGCCTGCTGCGGCTCATCTCGGGCGATCCCGAGGTGCAGAAGGTTCCGGTGATGGTCGACAGCTCGAAGTGGAGCGTCCTCGAAGCTGGGCTCAAGTGCCTGCAGGGGAAGGGGATCGTCAACTCGATCAGTCTCAAGGACGGCGAGGCGGAATTCCTGCGGCGGGCGACGCTCTGCCGGCGGTATGGCGCGGCCGTGGTCGTGATGGCGTTCGACGAAGAGGGGCAAGCCGTCGAGGTCGCCGACAAGGTTCGGATCTGCGAGCGGGCATTCAAGCTGCTCACCGAACAGGTCGGCATTCCGCCCGAGGACATCATCTTCGATCCTAACATCCTGACCGTCGCCACGGGCATGGAGGAGCACAATAACTACGCGGTCAACTTCATCGAAGCAACACGGATCATCAAAGAGCGCTGCCCGGGGGCAAAGATCAGCGGCGGCGTAAGCAACATCAGCTTCTCGTTCCGCGGGAACGATCTGGTGCGTGAAGCGATGCACGCGGCGTTTCTGTACCACGCGGTCCGGGCCGGAATGGACATGGGAATCGTGAACGCCGGGCAACTGGCGATCTACGAGGAGATTCCCAAGGAATTGCTCGAGCACGTTGAGGATGTGCTGCTCAATCGGCGGCCCGACGCCACCGATCGGCTGATCAAGCTGGCCGAAACCGTGAAGGGAAAGGGAAAGGCTGCGGCGACCGAGGATCTGTCGTGGCGCGAAGCGCCGGTCGAAGAACGGCTGAAGCATGCCCTCGTCCGCGGCATCGACAAATTCGTCGAAGAAGATACCGAGGAAGCGCGCCAGAAGTACGATCGCTGCCTGCAGGTCATCGAAGGACCGCTGATGGCCGGCATGCAGGTGGTCGGCGACCTGTTCGGGGCGGGAAAGATGTTCCTGCCTCAGGTGGTCAAGTCGGCTCGCGTAATGAAGAAGTCGGTCGGCTATTTGCTGCCGTTCATGGAACAGGAAAAGGTCTTGGCGGGGACCACCGACCAAAAGGCTCGCGGCAAGGTACTCCTGGCCACGGTCAAGGGGGACGTTCATGACATCGGCAAGAACATCGTCGGCGTCGTGCTCGGCTGCAACAACTACGAAGTGATCGACCTGGGGGTGATGGTCTCGGGTGAAAAAATTCTCGACACGGCTGTCCAGCAAGGAGTCGACATCATCGGCCTCTCGGGACTTATCACGCCGAGCCTCGACGAGATGGCCTACGTCGCCAAGGAGATGCAGCGGCGGAAGATGTGCCTGCCGCTACTCATCGGCGGGGCCACCACGAGCGCGAAGCACACCGCAGTGAAAATCGCGCCGCAGTATGAGCAGCCCACCCTTCACGTGCTCGACGCTTCGCGGTGCGTCGGCGTCGTCGACAAGCTCTTGAGTCCAACGCTGCGCGAGGGACTGGTTAAGGATAACCAGAAGCTGCAGCAGCAACTGGCCGAATCATATCGCCAGCGCGATGTGAAGCTCGTTCCGCTCGCCGACGCGCGCGAGCGCCGATTCCAGACTGATTGGGCAAGCGTCGACATTCCCACGCCGGCCTTTACCGGCGTCAAGGTGCTGCGCGACTATCCACTGGCCGAAGTCGCCCAGTACATCGACTGGTCGCCGTTCTTCATGACGTGGGAGCTCAAGGGGAAGTATCCGCGGATCTTTGACGACCCGACCGTCGGTGTGCATGCAAAGGAACTTTTCGCCGATGCTCAGAAGCTGCTCGACCGGATCATTCGCGAGAAGTTGCTGACCGCCAACGGCGCGTATGGGTTCTGGCCTGCGGTTTCTGAGGGGGACGATATTGTGCTGCTGGCGCAGGGGCCAGAGGACAAAGGTCAGGGGACAGGGGTTCAACCTCCGGCCCCTCGCCCCTCGCCCCTAGGCCCTCGATTCCACACCCTCCGCCAACAATGGGAGCGCCAAGGTCAGAAGAACTTCCGGGCTCTGGCCGACTACATCGCACCGCAGGACTCGGGCCGCACCGACTACGTCGGCGCCTTTGCCGTCACCACAGGGATCGGATGCGACGAGCTGTGCCGCGAGTTCGACAAAGACCACGACGACTACAACTCGATCATGGCCAAGGCCCTGGCCGATCGGCTGGCCGAGGCCTTCGCCGAGTTGGTCCATCAGAAGGCCCGCCGCGACTGGGGCTATGGTCACGCGGAGCACTTGTCGAACGACGAGCTGATCGCCGAAGCGTATCGCGGCATTCGACCGGCTCCCGGCTATCCGTCGCAGCCCGACCATACGGAAAAGCGGACGCTATTCGATCTCCTCCAGGCCGAACAGAATACCGGCCTGAAGCTGACCGAAACCTACGCCATGTGGCCCGCCGCCAGCGTCTGCGGACTGTTGTTTGCTCATCCCGAGGCCCGCTATTTTGCGCTCGACCGCATCACCCGCGATCAGGTCGAGGAATATGCCCGCCGCAAAGGAATGCCGCTAGCAGAAGTCGAGCGCTGGCTGGCCCCGAACCTGGGCTATGAGCCGTAGCCTCTCGGGCTATTATGTTTCGTCGGGAATGACTGCCTTACCTCTCACCTGGCTCGCTTATGCCGCACTTGCCGCTCGGTCTCGTCGAGATTTTTGGACAACGCCTGGAAGTCCAGGATCTGGCCGTCGTGGCCCTGCTCGTGGTGTTGGAGGGGCTGCTCTCGATCGACAACGCCCTGGTGCTGGGTCTCTTGGCCAAGCGGCTCCCCAAGCACGAACAGGCTCGTGCGCTCTGGTACGGTCTGGCGGGAGCGTTCGTGTTTCGATTTCTGGCCGTGCTCATGGCCAGCTTGCTCCTGCAGTGGACGTTCGCCAAGTTTCTCGGCGGCGCGTATCTCGTCTATATCGCCGTGCGGCACCTGTTCTTTGAATCGCAGGAACACGAGAAGGACAAGGTCGTCCTCGACGAGCATGGCCATCCGACGATCGTGCAGGCCGAAACGGGCGAAGAACTTCCCGACTCGGAACAGGAAACCGAAATCCGCGAGCGCGTGCCGGTGTACATGACTCCCGAGCGCCGCAAGCAACTCGGCCTAGCCAGCTTCTGGCCGACCGTGCTGGTGATTGAGCTGACCGACATCGCCTTTGCCGTCGATTCGATCTTGGCGGCAATCGCGATGGTGGGGAGCAAGCCGCCGGGATTGCCGCCCGGCGCGTTCCACCCGAAGCTCTGGGTCGTCGTTCTTGGCGGACTCATCGGGCTGATGTTGATGCGCGTAGCGGCGAAATTGTTCATCCAATTGCTCGACCGCTTCCCACGGTTCGAGGTCTCAGCGTACCTGCTGGTGATCGTCATTGGCCTCAAGCTGCTGGCCGACTGGGGCGTGAACTCCGATTGGAGCTTTGAAGAACCTAAGTGGGTCGCCAATAGCCTTGGCTCCTGGCAGGAGACCTTCCACGATCTGGAAGTGGGCCGCCGCGAACTGGTGACCAGCTACGAAGGCTGGCTCCGGGAGAACTGGCCGCTTGGCTTGGCCGAGCACGCCCCAACGGAACATGTTCCGGCCCCAGCCGAGGCTGAGCCGCCGCCCCCTGCCGGTGAGCTCGATCACGATCCGCTCCATGTGCCGCACCTGCTCGATTTTCACAGTCCGCGAAGGCCGGAGTTCATTCTCTTCTGGTCCGCCATGGTGATCTGCTTTGCAATCGGGTTCATTCCCAAAAAACGAGATGCAGATGCCCCCGAGGGCAGTTAGTCGGCCACTCGTCTTCGCGATCCTCGTCGAGGGTGGACTCGGCGTGGTCGCTTTGCTTGTCGGTTGGCTACTGGGCCACTCGCCGGCAATCGGGATCAGTCTGGCGTCGGCGACATTGGCCGACCAAGTACGGGCGATTGGGTTGGGAGTTTTCGCCACGTTTCCCCTTCTGGCCGCGCTCGCGGCTGCCGACTGGTGGGCGGTCCCGGCGGTCAGTCGGGTTCGCGATTTGGCTCAGCAAGCGGTCCGACAGATCTTTCCCAATCCCCGCTGGTGGCAGATCGCGCTGGTTGCCTCCGCCGCAGGATTTGGCGAGGAACTTTTATTTCGCGGACTACTGCAAGCCGGGCTGGCGGAGCTGCTGCCCGTGCCGCACGCGCCGCTCGTGGCACTGGTTGCCGCATCGCTCCTATTCGGCGCATTCCATTGGCTGAGCACGACTTACGCGATTTTGGCGACACTGGCTGGCGTGTACTTTGGGAGTCTTCTTTTGTACAGCGACAGCCTTTGGCCGCCTATTATTGCGCACGGGCTCTACGATTTTCTGGCCCTCTGGTACCTGCTCGCGCCGAACAAACCGATAGGATAGCTCATAGAGAGAGAGGCCCTCCTGGGAGATTCCTCGACGCCGAATGCCCTACCGCCAAACCCATTTCGTTTCCGATCTGCACCTGTTTTCGCGGCGTTCGCTGGCCCAGCGGCATCACGAAATGCTACAGGCGGTGGCCAGCCGTTCGCGCGTGTTTGTGCTGGGGGGAGACATCTTTGATTTTCGCTGGTCGACGCTCGGTTCGGCCGAAGCGACCGCCGAGGCGGGCATCCGTTGGCTCGACGACTTCGTGGGGAGCCATCCCACCTGCGACTTTCATTTCGTCTTGGGCAATCACGACTGTAATCGCCGATTTGTCACGGCGCTCGCGCGTTACGCCAAGTCGCGCGGGAACCTCGTGGCGCATCCCTATTACTTGCGGCTGGGGCAAAGCGTATTCTTGCATGGCGACGCCGTGGACCAGCCGCAGATGTCGGCTACGGGGTTGCACCGCCTGCGGCAGCGCTGGGCCCATGATGAGCATCGAGGACCGCTCCGGCACGCGCTGTACGACCTGGCGATACAGGCTCGGTTGCACCGCGTGGTCGGAAAGGTCGCTAATCCGCAGCGGCGTGTTGCGCAGCGTTTGCTCGCTTATTTGTCGCGGATCGGCCACGGCCCGGCGAGCGGCCTCAAGCACGTGTACTTCGGCCATACGCACGAAGCAATGCGCGACTATCGCTATGGCGGCGTCTCGTTTCACAACGGCGGCTCGCCGATGCCGGGACTCGACTTTCGCGTGGTTGAAGTCGAGTCGTAGCGGTGCTACGACTGCTGCTCGAAGTATTTCCAACTGTCGAGCTTGACGGCTGGCTGCGTGTTGATCATCCCGCCCGTGTACATGGGCGGCGGATTCTGACCGGTCGACGAGGCCAAAATTTCCTCCGGCGATTCGCCGCTAAACGGCAGTTCTTCGAGATCAATCGGATCGGCTCCCTCCACCAGGCCGACGAGAATGCAGGCATCGAGGAGCGATTCGGCCGTGTACCGTCCTGGGCCGAGCGCCATGTGGGCGTTCCAAAGCAGACGATTGATGTTGTCGGAGTATTGCGTTGGATCGTTCACTGATCCGCCGAGCCAACCGAGGTTGTCGCCGTTTGTTTCAGGACGCACGAAATAGGCCACCGCCGTGTACAGGATCATCGCCGCGGATATTCCCACGATCGCCTTCCACTGCGGCAGCTTGGGGCAGTGTTCTTGAATGAGCGGGAGCGTTAGCGCGAAGCCAACCGCAACCATGGCGAGCACGCCGACTAGCTTGAGCGCAACCAACCACGCGGGCCGCTTCAGGCGGAAAAAATCGCTCTGAATCTCGACCTTGCCGTGCTTGTCGAGGGACGACTGTCCCTGAAACTCGGTAAAGGAAAACATACACACCCCTCTCTGGGGAAATCTAGCACACGGCAAACCGCGAACTGCCCAGGCCCCGCCGCCATAGTCCACATCAAGCGGTTATCCAGAATGGAGCGGTTATCCCGCCCAGCCCCCCGGCACCTCGCTCGCTTCATCTCCAGCCTTCCTCATCTGTGGGCTGACTGAACACTGAGCGCTTCCGGGGTGTCCTCGCGATGGCAAGGGGCGCTAAGCGATGCCGCAAATCATTGTCCAATCGCAACTTACGGCCGATGCACGCGACTGAACGCCGAAGATTATTTAACACAATGTTCAGTCGATTGCGCTCCCTGGTTCGGCGCGGGTCCCGGTTCGGCACAAGTCTCCCGACCTCGCCGACCCTTGAACGTGGCTCTCGACCGCGCGCAAGGCCCCCAAGGCCTCTGGTCGACGCGGGGAGGAGTCCGAGACTCGCCCCAACAAGACCCGCACCCTGCCAAGCAAACTGTCACGAATTGTCAATGATCAATGCGGCTGAATTGATGAGTGCAATTCAGTGCAGGCCTTCGCCTGCCCAACACTCGCGGCAACGTGATCGCAGCCCGTCGACAGGCATAGCCGGTCGACAAACGCACGTTCTCGGCCCTGAGCGTTTCGCCGGGCTGCGAGTATACCACAGCCTCCCCAAATCGCCGGAGCCATTTTGGCCACAAAGATAGTTCGGACAACGACTTATGAAAAATCGCAAAAAGCCGAACAATTTTTCGCCGCGGTAGGCATTCCCGGCAGCCGTCGAAAATCCAAGTCCGGCAACGACTTTCGTCGCGCACCGCGCCGGCTAGACTCGCCCCCCTCAAAGTGCGGTCCCTGGCGTCGTTGGGAGAGTTCCGACTCGCCCGCAACTCGCTGGTCCGTTTCCGAACGCGCAGTACAACCGCCTGCCGCGTGGACAGACGAGCCCCGGCAAGTCATCCTGAAAGGATGCCTAAGACAACTCGTAGACCGCTCTTGTTACTGATGTTGGCGGCGTTCGTCGGTTGCCTCGTTACCGGTTGTTTTGGACCAGCCGAGCCAACACGGTCGATCGCGACCAACCCCGGATCGGCGGAACCCCGCGCCGGAGACACGCCGTCCGCTCCGCCGGAGTACATCTCCACGTCCGGAGTGCCGATCCAGCCGTTGCGGACGATTCGCGACGCGCAGGTCCGACCCGCCGACTACAGCCTGCTGCCGCTCGACGCTTGGACCGAGCAGCAGGCGGCGGCCGATGCGCTGGGGCGAATCGGTCCGCCGGCCGTGCCCCCGCTGGTGGCAGCGCTCGAGAGCTCCGATCCGCAGGCTCGACTCCGCGCCGCCGAAGTTCTGGCCCGGATGGGTTCCGATGCCAAGGCGGCCGTCCCGGCGCTCACTCGCTTGCTCGACGATCCCGACGAGCAGATTCGCAAGGCGGCTACGCGGGCGCTCGGCCGGATTGGACCGGCTGCCGAGGAGGCAGTTCCTGCGCTGGTGCGAGCGCTGCTCGAATCAGACTCGCGCGTGGTGCCGGCGAGTGCGGAGCAGGAGCCCTAACGTAGTGGCGAGCAAGAGGAGCCAGCTCACTGCGCTGACCGCGGCTCCCGCCAGAAATCGGGGCGGAACGTAGGTGAACTGAACCGTGTGCTCGCCGGCCGGGAGCGCCACGGCGCGGAACAGGTGGTCCGCCCGTTCGATGGGGATCTCCCGCGGTTGTGAGGCGGGCCCGCTGGTCGCAGTCGCCCGCCAGCCGGGCCAGTCGCGGTCGCGGAGCACCAGCCAACCGGGTTCGGCCAGCGTTGCGGCGATCGTAACCTGCTGCGGCGACTCGCTGATGATGCGAATTGAGGCCTTATCGGCGAGGTCTGAACCCGGAGTCAACTCTGCATCTTCCAGGCGGCGGACAAATTGGACGCGCGGGAAGGAATCGCTCACGGGTCCAAGGAGCGGTTCGAGGGCGGGGTTCGCCGCGGTAAGCTCATACTGGCATGCCCCGTGAGTCACGATCCAGGCCCGGCCGTCGTCCATCCGGGCGGCCAGTTGCCGCTCGTAGTCGGCGGCTTTCAGGCCGTCGTACGAATTGACAAGTCCGTGGCCGGTGCCGAGGGGATAGCGCGGCGCGAGCGTTGCCCGCTGCCAGGCGATGATCTCGGCCATTCGCTCGGACGATCCTCGCTCGCGAAAGTCGGCAGGCCAGTCGAGCGGTCCGCGGAAGATGCGTGCCGGCAAATTTTTCGCGGAAATCGCCGCAGTCGCTGCGGGTGCCTCGCGCCACAGCGAGGCGGGCGCGGTTGGGACGAGCCAGGCATTGGCCGCGACGATTTCCACGGCGGTGAGCAACAGGAGCCCCCATTTTGCCCAGCGGGTGATGGTCAAACTCGGGGCACTCAGGCGGGCCAGAAGCCACGCCGAGGCTGCGGCCACGACCGCCGTGTGAGCCAGCGAACCGACGATGTCGCGCCATGCGCCCGAGCTATCGAACGGGCCGAACACCCGATCCGCCGCTCCCGGGCCTAGCGGGAAGTAGAACGAAAGTGCGGCCGCCAGCAGTGCTCCGACCGCGCTGAAAATCGCGAGCCCAGACAGTCCGGCAATCAGCCGGTGAGGCGGGGCCAGCGTCGTTCGATCCCAGCCGATCGCCGCGAGTTGCGAAATCGCCAGAGCAGCCACGACCAGCAGTTTCGCCGGGTAGCGAAACTCGACATACCGCGGCAAAGCGGTCACGAGGAGCCAGTACACGCCGCCGAATCCGTCGCCGAGGGGAAGGTCCTGGCCCGAGTAGCCGAGCAGCGCTGCGCCGTGCCGGGCGAGCCAACCGATGCCGAACGTCCCCAAGCTGCCGAGCGTAAACAGCAAGGCAAGCCACGATAGCCAGCACTTCCGCGGGTCGGTCCGCCGCCAGTGAAGAGCACTGATTGCTAGACCTAGCGGGACCAGCCCCAGATAGAGCGACGGCGCCCAGATCCGGCTCTCTTCCGGAAGGAGCGAAAACCAGCGGCGATGCGTGGGGAACATCCGCCCGCCGCAGTTGGGCCAGATCAGCTCGGCAAATCGCCAAGGCGCCACACTGAACTCGTACACGGCCGCGTGATGCGTCCCAGAGGCGGGACGTCCGAACAGGCCTTCCGCAACGGCGGACCAGGGCGGTGAATTGCGCAGGATCGCCATCGCATCCTCTTCAACGACTTCACCGCGATTTAAGGTCAGCGCCGTCAACGACTCGTACAGATTGCGGGGATGTACATACTGTGCCCGCTCGCTGGCAGCGGCCGCTTCCGCGGCGGGAAGAATTTGGATGGCCGCGAGGAGAGCCGCGACAACAGCGGCGCCGGCCAGACAGCCGCAGCGCACGAGCAGCGACTTTCCGCCGACGCGTGGCTCGCCGGCAGCGCACGACCGGTCTTCAACACGGAACGGCCCGCCCGTTTGCCCAGTGACCGAGGCGGATCTCCCGCGCACGACGACGGCCAGATACACCGCCCCCATGAGCAGGATGTGGTAAGCCAACTGCGGATCGCCCCCCAGCACGATGAGCGCCAGAGTCACGCCGAGCAGCATCACGGCCCGAATGCTCGGCTCGCGCACGATCGCGTCGAGTTGACCTGCGGCGAGCGGCAGCCAGGCCGCGCCCACGAGATACACCACGTTGGCATGCTGCGACAGGACGTTTCCCCCGAGCGTATAAGCCAGGGCAGCCAGCGCCGCGGCTGCCGGACTGGCTTGCCAGCGCCGCGCGAGCCACGCACTGTTAGCCGCACACAGCGCTAAATGGCTAGCCACATAGAGCTTGTACTGCCAGGCGAACGACAGCGGCAGCGCAAAGATCAGCTTGCCCGGATACCACAAACTGGTCGTGGGATCGGCATGTACCGGAATTCCGCAGTTTTCCAGGGGATTCCAGAGCGGAATCCGCCCGTGTCGCCACTCGGCAGCGCACCACTCGAAGAGCGGATAGTAGTAGTGTCCCGCATCGCGAAACGCGAACATTCGATCCGCGAGCATCGTGGGCGCGAGCACGCCGCCGATCGCGAGCATCACCACCGCGATGGCAATCCAACGGCCGCTGCGACCTTCTGCCATTGTCGATGGTGCCGGCGTGGCGCGCGGTGGGGCCGGCTGCGGATCGGGCTGCGGCTGTCCCACGTCGGTAGCTGCCAAGACGATATTCTCCCCTGAGCGGACGTCTACTCGCAGTCCGCTTGTAGCGATTTTAGCACCGCCGCACTTCAGAGCGATCTCGCGGTGCAGCAACGCTTTACGTCCAAATCGCAGGCCCGCGGGCCGGCGTCAGGCAAGTTTTCCCGCCGGGGATCGAATTAGCAGGTGGTATAAACAGTCAGGCCCGAGATTGCGGCAATTGCCGGTCGGGTAACGGTTTCTTTTGCGGAGTGCCCCCATGTCACGGCGCATCATGTCCGACGATTCATCCGATCGCGCGATTCCGATCCTGTTTTTTGTCGGAGGAGCGCTCGTGCTCCTGGCGATGATCGGCGGCCCCATCTTCTACTATGGCTTCTGCGTGTTCGACGTGCCGCAGTACTCCATCGCCGTGCTCACCCACAAAACGGGCAAGGACATTCCCAACGATGCGGAACTTGCGCCCGACGAAACGTACAAAGGTTTGCAAGCTCAAGTGCTCGGCGCGGGCCGGCACTTTCGCAATCCGTGGAACTGGGACTGGCAGATCGTTCCGCAAATTGAAATCCCCCAGGGGAAGGTCGGCGTACGGATTCGCCAGTACGGCGACGATCCGGTCGACGGCGGTGTGGTCGCCTGGCGCAGCAATGAAAAGGGAATCGTTCCCGAAGTGTTGCAGCCAGGGCTCTACCCGATCAACGCCGTGTTTGCCGACCAACTCAACTCGCGCGACAACTACGCCGAGGTCATCGAACTGCATGATCAGGTGAGCGTGCCAGGCGGCTATCGCGGCGTCGTCACCAATTTGACCGGAGAGATGCCGGACGATCCCAATACGCTGGTGCTCTTGCCCGCAGACAAAGGAAAGCGGGGCGTCGAGCCGTCGACGCTCGATACGGGAACCTATCCCCAATACTCGAATCCCTACATCAATCGCGTCGACCTGGTCGATTGCCGCAGCCAGCGGCTCAATCTCTCGGAAGACGGCGACATGGGCTTCCCGTCGAAAGACGGCTTCTGGGTAACGCTCGACGGGATCATCGAATTCCGCGTGATGCCGGAGAAGGCCGCCGAAGTGTATGTGATCTACAACGAGCTGGAAAACGACGGGCAGGGGATTACGAAGATCGACGAAGAGGTGATCAAGAAGGTCGTGCTTCCCAATGCCCGCTCTTTCTGCCGGCTGCGGGGCTCGGATCACTCGGGACGCGAATTCATCTCGGGCGATACTCGGACCCAATTTCAGGAAGATTTCCAGCGCGAGATCGAGACGAACTGCGAATCCCAGGGAATCGAGATCGTGCAGGCGCTGATCACCAAGATCAACCCACCGCAGCAAATTGCTTCGCCCGTGCGCGATCGCCAGATTGCCGTCGAAGAGAGCAAGCAGTTTGGCAAACAGCTCATTCAGCAGGAATCGGAAAAGCAGCTCGCGATCGAAGGAGAGATGAACCTCCGGCTGCAGGCGCTCGTCGCCGCCCAGCAGGAAGTGGTCAAGATGACGACCGAAGCCAAGCAGGCCCAGGAGATCGCGTTGATCGAAGCGAGCAAACGGCTCAAAGTCGCCGAGCTCGAGTTGCAGGCGGCCGCCGACCAGGCCGCCGCGACACTGGCTCGCGGCACCGCCGAAGCGAAAGTCATCGAGTTTCAGAATGAAGCCGAGGCCGCCGGCTGGCGCAAAGCGGTCGCCGCGTTCAGCAATGACGGCGACGAATACGCCCGCTGGTCGCTGCTGAAGAAGCTCGCCCCGGCTTACCGGAGCATGATGGTCAATACGAGCGACAGTCCGATCATGGACATCTTCCGGCAGTACGAACCGACAGTCGCCCGTCCAGCGTCGGCGGCTGCCCCGTCGCCAGTTGCCCCGTCGACGGGGCCGGCACCCGTCACTGTCGAAACGGCCACGGAAAACTAAACAAACTTGCGCACCGTGCGTGCGCCAATCAGGAATCAACCGATGAAACTGCTCAGTACTCTTGTCGCGGGCGCGATTATCCTGCTGGGACTGGCCCTGGCGGCTTTCACGATCCACATGACGGTCAACTGCATCTACATCCCCGAAGGGGAGAGCCTGATGCTGCGATACAAGGGGCCCTTGCTCCTCGGCTCTGCCACCAAGGCTCAGCCCGGGCACTTTGCCCAGAAGGGAGAGGTCGGCACCCTCGAGGAGATGAAAGGTCCCGGTCGGCACTTTTTTTGTCCGATCTGGTGGGAGCGCGAGCGGGTACCTGACATCATGGTCAAACCGGGCGAGGTGGCGATCGTCACTAGCAAGCTGGGAGATGACTTGCCGCCGGGCGAGTTTCTCGTCGACGGCGATGTGTACGGTCCGAACCGGGCCCAGTTTAAGGGAACGCTACGTCGGGTACTCGGGCCGGGGCGATACCGCATCAACAAGTACGGATTCAACTGCCGAATCGTCAGCAGCGAACAGAAACAAGTCGGCGACAATGTGAAATATGCCGGCTGGGTCGAGGTCCCGACCGGCTATGTCGGCGTCGTCTCGAATCTGGCCACCAAGGGGATCGACCCCGAAGTCTTGCCCCCCGGCATTTATGCGATCAACCCAGTTGAACGGCAGATCGACATCATCGGCGTGGGCTACTGGGAAACGAGCATCGCCACGAAACATCGCCAGGGGCCCGATGGCAAAGATCTGCTCGATACCAGCGGCGAACCCGAGGCAATCGCGGGAACCGGCATCGGGTTTCCGTCGAACGACGGGTTCAATATCCTGCTCGACTTCACCGCGGTGTGGGGTGTGATGCCCAAGGATGCTCCGAAGGTCGTCGAAGTCTTTGGCAACATCCAGGCCGCCGAACAGAAGGTGATCCTGCCGCAATCGGAGAGCATCAGCCGGATCAATGGCTCGAAGATGGGGGCCAACGACCTGCTCGTCGGTGAGACGCGGCAGAAGTTCCAAAACTCCGTCTCAGAAAGCTTCCAGGAGGTCGTCAAGGAGAAGCACCTGTCGCTGCTCTATGGCCTGGTGCGGCACATCTACATTCCGAAAGACATTCGGCAGCCGCTGCAGGAAGGCTACATCTCGGACGAGTTGAAGCTGACCCGCGAAGTCGAACTCGCGACCAAAACGGCCGAAGGGGCCCTGCGCGAAGCCGAGAAGCGGGTGATCCAGGAGACCGAAAAGGTGAAGGTTGAAACGGCCAAGCTGGTCGCCGCCGAGATCGCGGAAGGGGAGAAGGAAGTGGGCGAGATCGAAGCCCAGACTAAGCAACAGGTGGCCGCGATCGAGAAGCAGATTGCCGAGTTTGATGCCAAGAAGACCGAGCTGCTGGGCCGGGCCGAGGCCACGTCCGAACAAATGAAGAACGAAGCGACGTCGCAGAAGTTCGAACTGGCGGTCAAGGCGTTCGGCAATGCCGGGGCCTACAACAAGTGGCAATTCGCCGAAGGCCTGCCGCAGGACATTCAGCTGCAGCTCTTCTATGCCGGCGAGGGAACGCTGTGGACCGACCTGAAGGGGATCACGCCAACGATTCCGCTCTCAAGCGGCAATGCTGCTAGCGCGCCACGACCGTCTGCCGCGCCGCCTGCTCGAACGCCCTCCGGAGCACCCGCGACGACACGTTCCGGCGCTACTCCGAGCCGGTAACTTGAAACGTCTCATCCGCGGGAAGGGGCGAAACCATTCGCCCCTTCCTAATGAACGGCTGTCTCTGCGCTGCTACCGCGAGGTGACCTGAAAATCGAGCGGTGGGCTGCCGGTGGCGACCGTCGCTTTCAGCGTCGAGTTGTTATAGTCGCTGTACTTTCGCGGGATCACGTCACGGATGTCCATCTCCGCCGCCGAAAGCGTGCCGACGGGGATCGGCGAGCCGTCGCGCTGCACCATCTTGCTGATCACGACCATGTACTCGCCCGGGTCGACCCCCTTTCCCTCGCGGAAGTGCATCAGTTCGTACTTGCCGTCGGGGCCGGTTCGCCCGGTGCCACCCTGGCCGGCGGTCGTACCGACCGGAATGAACGTGATGCTGGCGTCAGCCAGCGGTTGATTGTCGAGTGTGACCGTGCCGGCGACGGGCACCAGGTTGGGATTGGTGGGCTCACCGCTGCACCCGGCGAACCAGAGGCTGCTGGCGGCGAGCGGGATCACGAGAAACCGAAACAAGCGATTCATGGCAGGTGTCTTGAGTTGCGTGGATTGAAGGTAGGTGGGACGAGAGTCGTGTCGACGTTTGACGGGCCAAAAGCGGCTTGAGCGGCCTGCCAACGACCAATGTCGTGGGGACTCCATTGGTCATTGGAGTTTGGCAATGCGATGACCTCGGTGCAGGCGGGCCGGGAGGCCCGTCCTGCAGGTCTCGCTGGCGTCAAGCTGGTGCTAGTTGTCGGCCGCGATGGCCTCGCCGCCCGACATCGTGGCCAGCGCGGTCAGCGTGGCGACGGGAATCGTCTGGCTGATGAAGCGGACCGAACCATCGGTCATCGCGAATTGCGCGCCGCCAGGATGGAGGCTGCCGGACGAACCCCATTCGCCGAGCGTCCCTCGGCGACCCGGAGCGGGCGACGTGGCCCAGCCGTTCCACGAGCAGCAGGGCCAGATGTTGATCCCTTGCGGCACATTCTTGCCCACGGGATCGATGCCGACCTGGACCCAGCCGCGATAGCCCCAGGCGGGGGCCCGACCGTCCCACACCTCAAACGTCGTCTCGCACAGCATGATCGTATTGCTGGTGCCGTCCTTGGCGTCGTCGATGCGCGAGTAGCTCAGATTGCCGAACATGCGCCGCGTCTGCAGCGAGTATGCGTCCCAGCGCTGCGAGCAAGCGGTCGGACCGTTGGTGCTAAAGTCGTAGCTGGTCTTGGCCCCGCTAAAGCCGCTGCCCGCCTTGATGATGTAGTGCGACGAACCGTCGGGACCTTCCCGCAGAAACGGATTGCCGTTGTCCGAGGGACAGTTGAAAATCGGCAGCCGAGTCGACACGACGGCCGCATTGCCGCTGCTGACGGCGTCCCCCATCAGGACCGAGCCGTTGTCGCCCGCGTCGGATTGCTTGAAGTGGGCGGCGGCCTGGCCGAAGTTATATTTGGCGTGGAGCGGTCCCTGCTCGAAGAATGGCAGCGTCATCGTCCAGCCCGACGCGTTCAGACCGATCCGTTCCGCACCGGCCCCGCGGCACGAAGCCAGCCCGAGTCCCGCCGGCGGCAGGCGGAGCATCGTGTCGTGATAGTTGTGCAGCGCAATGGCGAGCTGCTTCAGGTTGTTCGAGCACTGCGAACGGCGAGCGGCTTCGCGGGCAGCCTGCACTGCGGGAAGCAAGAGCGCCACGAGTACGCCAATGATCGCAATGACCACGAGCAATTCCACGAGCGTGAAACCACGCCCCGAGCGACGGACCAACATGAGAGCACCTCTCTGCAACGAAAAATGAGTCCGGAGCGGCGCTTGCGAAACACTCGCTGCGCGGCTCGGAAGGAAGCCGACCAAACGGATCGACCGTTGCAGAGCTTGTGGGGCCGCCAGTCGGAAAACCGAACCGGCGGGGAGGCGGTCACAACTGAGCGAAGGCGGGGAGGAAGGGAAGAGCCTTCAGGGGTGGGAAATCTCAGCTGCTGATAACCCGACTCACAAGCATTCCTTACACTAATATCCGGAGGTCCCCGAGAAGGCAACAGCGGAGGACCGCAAATTGCCGAGAAAAACCGGGTATTCCAAAGAGAAATCGGTAGGCACGAGGCCCGGAAGGGCGCGTGACTGGAAGTCAAAAGTCGAACGCTACAGATCAGCATTCAGATCGCGGACGCGACAGAATTGCGTCCACCAGCTTCCGTCCGCCTCTCTACGACCCGCCACCCGCAGGTACCTTCCACTGCGGATAGGCGCCGAACTGATTCAGTTCCATCGCCAGGATGACGGTCGACGTGACGATGAAGCAGAACGCCAGGATCAGCATCACCGTGTAGATGTTCGTACCGGGCTTTTGGGCGACTGGCTGAGGCTGATTAGCCGAGCTTGGTAGAGACACGGTCCCCTCGCTTGATTTGTCCGCGTTGCAGTTCTTTGATGACTTGACCGACCGCCCGATCGGGAGCCGTGCGGCGAATAACGATCCGCCCGAGGTAAGTGTTGTTGCGATACACCTCCAGGGAGTGACCTTCCTTGAGACCGTCGTCCTTGCCGATCGAAATCTCGATCAGATCCTTTTCGCCCACTTCCAGGACCACGCCGTCAACCGCCGGCGGAATGTGCGAGACGAGCGACGTGGCCGACAGGCCATTCGCGTCCAGCACGCTCTTCATCTGCGCGATTTGCAGGACGGCTTGCGTATTCTTCTCTTGCTCCAGGTTCCGCAGAGCGATTGCTTGATTCAGCTCGTCGGTCAGCTTGATCACTTGCAGCAGCTTCGCATCGAGATCTTCCTTCGTCGTGCGGTAGTCGTCCCGAATGCCGGTGACTTCCGTTTCCAGCGCCGTCAGCCGATTCTGGGCCTCTTCCGCCGCGCGGGCGACTTGGGCATGTGTTGCTCGTAGCGATTGCAGTTCCTGCTCCTTGGTCGCGAGTTCCATCTGCGTCCGGCTGTAGCGGGCAAACAGTGCGGCGAGCGCCGTGGTCCGAGCCGCCTGCTCGTTTTTCAGTTCATCGCGCAGCCGCTGAATCGTCGCCTCGGCATCGCGATTGATCTGTTTTTGGTTATCCAGCTGAATCTGCAATCCGAGGGGCTTCCCCGCCGCAGCCGTTGGATTCGTGGCGTATTCCTTCCAGTTTCGATGCGTGGCAAACACCATCATCGAAAAGGCGAAGAACACAATGCTCATCACGAAGATCAGCACCGTGAAGATTTTGCCGACAAGCGTCATGGCTACGTTCCCTCAGGCCGAAAAGCGCCAAATTCCAGGGCCAGCTGGCTCGCGTTGAAACCGTGAAAAATCTTGCCCAAGCGACGGGAATCCGCCGCCGGGCAGGCCCTGACGGGCCCGGTCCGCGTGAAAAGCAAGCTGGCCAAAGGACTTTCGCAGTATAATTACCGCCGAAACGAAATGTCAACGAATTCAGTTAATTTCGGAAGGCTGCGCAGAATAGGAGACCAGGCGCCTGGTCATGCGACCGGTAGTGAGGATCGTGCGTACACGAGGGCACGATCGACCTAGGGAGAACCCCTGGCGACCTGCGAGCGAGCCACACCCAAGCTGTGGCGACGGGCCCCTCTCGACGTTACGTAAATCCCTAATATTCCGTTCGTGCGGATCGGGAGCGATTATTGCCGACGGTCGGGCGATTTCTCTTCAACCAGTTTTACGGACGACGGCTGACGAATGGTTCGGAACCGCCAACCGGTCCCCGCCAGGCCCACGCAGGCGGCGACGGCCAGCCACCACGGCCAGTCGCCGACGAGCGAATAGGGGCTAGTCCGGCCATCGGGGCGAACTTCGGCCAGCAGGACCGCTTTGTCCCGCCGCGGTCCTTGGGCCTGAACCTGCCCGCTCCCGTCGACCCAGATCGAAATGCCCGTGTTGGCGGCGACGACCATCGGCTTGCGGTTCTCGATCGCCCGAAACACGGCGCACCGCGAGTGCAAGTCGAGCATCGCCGTGCCCCAGAACCAGCCGTCGTTCGTCAGATTGACGAGCACATCGGGGGGTGTACCGCGCTTGGTCAGCGTGTTCACCTGACGGCGAATCAGGTGCGGCACGACGCTTTCGAAACAGATGCTCGGGCAAAGTGTGGTTCCTTGCACGTCGTAGAGCGTTGGCCCCGGTCCAGGAGTCAAGCCACTCTGTAGCGGCGTGATCTTGTAGAGCCATGGAAACCAGGCGGCAAATGGGATGTACTCGCCAAACATCACCGGATGCTGTTTGTAATAGCGGGCGACAACCTTCCCCTCGTGGTCGGCCAGCAGCGCCGCATTAAACGTATGAGTCGCCTCGCCGGGCCCGTATTCATAGGTCGACGTGGCGAACAGGAAAGCCGTGGGAGGGGCTTGACGCTCGCCGCTGCCTGGCAGCGTATTGACGCGGGCTGCCATGTGGCCGACGAGCGACTCGAACTCTTGGCCCGCCGCGGAAATTCGCTGGCGAAATTCTTCGGCCGACAGCGGCGCGTCGGCCGGGGTGGCCAGTGGCTCGTTGACCCTCAGTTCGGGAACGAGGAACATCGATTCAGGCCAGACGACGAGATCGATTCGTTTGTGCTGGCGACGGGCCTTGTCCGTCAGCTCTTGATACTGCTCGAGAGTTTCAGCGACACGGGCTTTGTCGATTTCGAACACCGTATCGAGCGAGCCTTGAATCAGGGCGATGCGCAAGGGCTCGCGGCCTGCCCGCGGCGGTGTTTCGGCCAGGCGGAACGAGCCATAGGCGAGCGTGCAGCCGAGAACGACGACGGCCAGCAAGATTGGCCAGAGGGACGGCTGTGTCGGCGCCGATCGGGTCGCGACTTGATCCGGCGACAGCCCAGCAATCGGCAGCCATGCGAGCGGCGGCAAGCTGGCCACGGCTGCGGCGACGAGCATCATCACAAAGCTCACGGCATACGCGCCGCCCAGATCGGCAATTTGCAGGACCATCGTCCAGCGGACCTGCGTGTGCGACAAAATCCCCATCGAGAAGCCCGTGAGCAGATGCCCCCGGACCAGTTCCAGTGCCGTCCACACCACCGGCGCAGCAATCACGAGCGGAATCCTGGCCTGATGGACCGCCACCCGCGACAAACCAACGAACGCCGGTAGATAGAACGCCAGATACCACGAGAGCGCAATCCAGCCGGCGTAGAGCGCGGGATGGGCAAGGCGAATCCCCTCGAGCATCGCCAGCCAGAAGCCAAACCCGGCCACCCAGATTGCCAGATAGGGACGCCAGCCGGATAACTTTGGCGCTCGGATGAGCCACAGCCAGGGGAGCGGCGCTAGCCAGGCCAAAGGCCACAGATCAAGCGGCGGAAACGAAGCCCATAAGAGTAGACTGCCCGCCAGCGCTAGCCAAAGCGTCGACCCACGCCACATCGCGACGTCACGCGATGCGGCCGCCGGCGGCGCGGTGGAAAACTTTCGGCTGGGCTCGGGTCTCTTCATGCACGCGGTTGTCAGTCGCTCGGGAGCGGGTCACAATCGAGTCAGGCGGCCGTTTCGCCGCGCAATCTACCCCAGCCGTCCGCCCCTCTCCTATGGCAAAACGTTCGGCCCGGATCACTGTCCCCCAGTTCGTCGGCTTCAAGCGTGACGGTCACAAGATCGCCATGCTGACTGCCTACGACTATCCTATGGCCGCCATGCTCGATGGGGCAGGGATCGAGGCAATTCTCGTCGGCGACAGCATGTCGATGGTCGTCCAGGGACACGACACAACGCTGCCGGTAACACTCGACGAAATCATCTACCACGCCGAGATGGTCGGCCGGGCGGTCGAGCATGCGCTCGTGGTCGTCGATCTGCCGTTTCCCACGAACCACCTCGGAGTGCACAAAGCGATCGAAAACGCCGGGCGAATCTTGAAGGAAACCCGCTGTCAGGCGGTGAAGCTCGAAGGGGGCGCCGACCAGTCGGATGTGATCGCCGGCCTTGTCGCGGCGGGGATACCCGTGATGGCCCACGTCGGACTGCGGCCGCAGAGCGTGCATCAGATGGGAGGCTACCGCGTCCAGCGCGATGCGGCCAGGTTGCACGCCGACGCCCGCGCGGCCCAGGACGCCGGAGCGTTCGGCCTTGTGCTGGAGTGCATCCCCTCGGCGGTCGCCAAAGAGATTACCGCGTCGCTCGCCATCCCGACGATCGGCATCGGCGCCGGCCCCGACTGCGATGGCCAGGTTCTGGTCATCAATGATCTGCTGGGCATCACGAGCGGCTATGTCCCGCGGTTCGTCAAGCAATACGCCGATGTGAAAACGATCATCCAAACCGCGGCGACCCAATACCGCGAAGACGTCGCCGCCGGCAAGTTCCCTGGCCCGGAGCAAGAGTTTAAGTAACGGATTGTTATTAATTGAGGGGCGTGAAGTGGGACTCGGCGACTGGCTTCGAAAGACATTTTGCGGCCGCAAGCCGTCCTCCGAGATGGTCCCCTTCTACGACGTCGATGTGGGGCGGATCGTACAAATTCCCGCTTCCGAGCTGAGTCCAGGTGCGGTCCGCATTCAGTTGCATCCCAGTGGTGAGGTGGCTTGGGCCCTGCCCGAACAGCTCACGTTTGGAGATATCCAACATCCAGAATTCGACGAAGAAATTCGCGACTTCATCCGCAGAATTCAAACTGCTTTCGCAGAGCATCGCCCCATTTCATTCGAACAGTGGGAGGACGGATTCCGTCGCGACGCGAACCCGGCGCAGGAAATCGCCCTGTGGTTGCATGCGGCGGACGTTTACGGCGCGTTTGCAGCCAGCGAGGGGGATGCAGTCCGGCGGGAAGACATCTATCGGTGTATCGTCACTTGCCTGACGACCGGTCCGGACGATGTGTGGCGCGTGCTCCGGCCAACCGTGCTGACTCGGGAAGAGGCCGAGCAAGTCGTTCATCGGTATTTTGGAAGAACCGACAAACAGCAAATCACGAATTCCTCGTAGGATTCGTGGACATCGATCAGCCGCGTGCAGCGAGAGATTCCACCTGCGGAGGATTTGCATGCATGGAGTCGTCCACGCCAATCACCTGGACTGTCTGGCGAATCGACGACAATGCGAACACGTTCGTCGTGCGCAGCGGCTTGAACAAGGAGGAAGCCGAACTCCTTGCCGCCTCGATGGAAGCCCATGGCCACAAACAGATGTACTGGGTTGCCCCCGACGAAACGCAACGGCCGGACATCGCGAAACGCAGCTCGTGAGTCCTGGCCATCGGGCCTAGCGGGACTGGTCACCACCGCAGCGGCTTTTGCCAGGCCTCTTTGAGGTCGGCAATCGCGGCGTCGAGCAGGAGTCCTCCTTCGCCCGCCGACGCAATCTGTACGCGGCCTGTGTCGGTCACCTCGCCGATGTGGGCCAGCGGCACGTCGGCATTGCGAAAGATCGCTTCGAGGGCCGGACCATCGGCCGGTGCGGCTTCGACGACAAACCGCGTGGCCGACTCGGCGAACAGCAGGATGGTATCGAGATCGACTCCCCCCTGCCCGAGCACCGCTTCGCGCGGCACCTCCGACAGCCGGACGCGAACGCCGCAGCCGCCGGCAAACGCCATCTCCGCGAGCGCGACGGCCAGTCCCCCTTCGCTCGGATCGTGGCAAGCTCGCACGAGTCCCTGCGCAGTAGCGGCGTGGACCGCCGCGAACGTGCGTTTGGCCCGCGCCGGATCGACGGCGGGGACCTGCCCGCCGCTCGCGCCGGCAACCTCGGCCCAGTGCGATCCGCCGAGCTCCTCCCGCGTCGCCCCGATCGCATAGACGAGGTTGCCGGGCTGCTTCAGGTCCATCGTCACAGCCCGACTGGCATCGTCGATCTGCCCCAGAGCGCTGATAAGCAGCGTGTGCGGAATCTGGATCGTCTGCCGCTCGCCGGCGGCATCCGTGTAACTGAACTCGTTGTTGAGACTGTCCTTGCCGCTGATAAACGGAGTTCCCAGGACCACCGCCAGGTCGTAGCAAGCGAGGGCCGACCGCACGAGCGCTCCGAGCGTCTCGGGCCGATCGGTGTAGCCCCAGCAGAAGTTGTCGAGAATCGCGATTTTTGCGGGATCAGCTCCCACGGCGACGCAGTTCCGCACCGCCTCGTCGATTGCGCAGGCGGCCATGGCATACGGATCGAAATCACCGTACCGCGGGTTCATTCCGCAGGCAATCACGAGCCCTCGCCGCGACGACAGTACCGGTCGCAGCACGGCCGCGTCGCTCGGTCCGTCGTTGGCCACACCGACGAGCGGCTTGACCACGCTCCCTCCCTGCACCTCGTGATCGTACTGGCGAATCACCCACTCCTTGCTGGCGATGTTGAGCGAGCCGAGAAGGGCCAGCAGCGTCGCGCCTGCGTCCGGCGCATAAGTCGGCGGCAGGGCCACTGGCTGATGGGGAGCAGGCTTGTAGGTCGCCTGCCGCTCGACCTTGGGACGTCCTTCATGCAAAAAGTGCATGTCGAGCTGCCCCACGCTCGTGCCGGTGTACTTCAATTCCAGCTTGCCCGTCGGGACGAAGCGGCCGATCGCCACCGCTTCGACATTCTCGCTCCGGCACAGGGCCTCCAGCCGGGGCCAATGCTCCTCAGGAACTGCGACGACCATCCGCTCCTGCGCTTCGCTGATCCAGATCTCGGTGTACGAGAGACCTTCGTATTTGAGCGGCGCCTTTTCGAGCCAGACTTCGGCGCCAATCTCGGCCCCCATTTCACCGACGGCGCTGCTGAAACCTCCCGCACCGCAGTCGGTCACCGCGGTGTACAGCCCCTCGTCGCGGGCGGCGAGCAACACGTCGAGGACCATCTTCTCGGTGATCGCATTGCCGATCTGTACTGCCCCGCCGCTCACCTTTTCGCTCTGGTCGGTCAGTTCCACGCTGCTGAAGGTCGCGCCGTGAATCCCATCGCGCCCCGTCCGGCCGCCGATCGCCACGATCAAGTCGCCCGGCCGGGCGGCCTTCTCGGCCTTGTCCGTTGGAATCAGGCCCACATTGCCGCAGAAAACAAGCGGGTTGCCGACGTACCGCCGATCGAAGTAAATCGCGCCGTTGACCGTCGGAATACCCATCCGATTGCCGTAGTCGCGTACGCCGCTTACCACGCCGCGCATGATCCGCCGCGGATGTAGCACGCCGGGGGGCAGTTCGCCGGCGTGCGAATCGGGCGGCGCGAAGCAGAACACATCCGTATTGGCAATTGGCTTGGCCCCCAGGCCCGTTCCCAGCGTATCGCGAATAACGCCGCCGACGCCCGTATTCGCCCCGCCATACGGCTCGATCGCGCTCGGCCGGTTGTGCGTTTCGACCTTGAAAGCGACATGGTGCGCCTCGTCGAACGTCACAATCCCCGCGTTGTCCTTAAACACGCTCACGCACCAGTCACGCTCGCCCAGTTCCCGGCGAATCCGCTGGGTCGCGGCAAAGATCGTCTCCTTCAGCAGGTTGCCAAATTGCCGGGCGCCGTTCTCGTCGGAGTAATGGACTTTTCCGGTGAGAGTTTTGTGGCTGCAGTGCTCGCTCCAGGTCTGGGCGATCGTTTCCAGCTCGATATCTGTCGGCTCGCGGCCCAAGTCGCGGTAATGCTGCTGGATTGTCTCCAGTTCGACTCGCGTCAGGCTCAGCGTCCGTTCGCGGCTGAGCTTTTCGAGCGCCTCGGGCGCGAGTTCACGAAGGGGCACAACTTCGAGCTGGAATGCGTAAGGCGCGCCCAGATGAACCCGCTCCATCCGGTGCGGACCAAATACCGTCTGCTCGATCGAGTCGTTGGCCAGCAACTTGGCCGCCAGAACCTGACATTGCTCGGTCGAAAGACCAGATACCCAGTATTTTCGAAGCGTTACCACGGCATCCGCAGCGATGCCAAAATCGGCAATCGCCGCCAGCGTGCTGGCCGCGACCGGATCGGTCACCCCCGGTTTGGGCAAGACATGGACCAGCTGCCAGGCGGCCGCGTCGCTGCCTGTCGCGCCCTCGCGCCACGCGGGAAGGACGGACAAATCATCCTCGGTTTCGAGGAGGCCGCAGTTGCCGACACGCGGACGTTCGACCACCAGGTCGGCGAGCAACTCTGCCGCCAGGCGGTCGATTTCAGCACGGCTGATCGCGCCCTGGACGAGAAAGCCGCGGGCCGCCCGCACCGCGAATTTACCGAGCCCAAAATCGGCCGCTTCGGCAACAACGCCCCGGGCCAGCAGGTCGGGCTGCCCTGCGGCTGGATGGATATCAACTTCCCACAAGGTCACGGCGGCGTTTCCCTTCCGCAAGAATCTCGGCCAATTTCGGCCCATCCGCCGCTTCGAGGGCCAGACGCAGCCGAGACAGCACTGTCTCAAAATCGGCTAACGCCTTCAAGGTATGGGACGCGTTGCCGAGTAAGATCTGCCGCCACAGCTCGACGTCGCCCGCAGCAATCCGCGTCGTATCGCGCCAGCCGGAGCCGGTGAGCGAGAGCAGCCCCTCGGGCGTGGCGGCGGCCAAGGCGGAGGCCAGCAAATGCGGGAAATGGCTGGTCCGGGCCAGGGCCGCATCGTGCTCGGCCGGGGACATCCGCACCGTCCGCCCGCCCAGGGCTTGCCAGAATGCCTCGACTTCGGTCACCGTGATCGCATCGCTGGATACAGTCGGTGTAACAATCACCGGCCGATCGACAAACAATTCGGCCCGGGCTGCCGCAGGTCCCGTCTTTTCGCTTCCGGCCAGCGGATGGCTGCCGACAAAGCGTCGCGGACCGGCAGCGGCTTGTTCGAGCAGTGCTTCGGTTTCTGCGACGAGCGTTTCCTTGGTGCTCCCGGCATCGGTCAGAATGGCGCCGGGCAGTGCGTGGCGAGCCGCCAGGGCAATCTGCTCCGGAACCTGCTCGACGGGTGTACAAACCACCACGAATTCCGCTCCGGCGACTCCACGGGCGATGTCGGTCGCATGCTCGTCGATACAACCCAACTCGGCGGCGGTACGGAGCGACGCTTCGCGGCGGCCGATTCCCACGACGCGGCGGGCAAGTTGTCGGCTGCGCAGAGCGAGGCCGATGGAGCCTCCAATCAGCCCGACACCCACGATCGCAACTGTATCCCACCGCGGCATCAGCGTCCCCTTCGAGTGACGTTGGGGCCGATTCTAGCAAAGCGGCAGTGCGCTGGGGGTTGTGGCGGGATGCGGCTTACCAACCTCCCCTACTTTTTGCAGTAAGAGAGTGCCAAGAGCGCGTAGCCCGTCACCAGGTTGGGATCCCCTTCCATCCACCGGCTGTTCTCGTTGATCCAACTACCATCAGGCTGTTGTCGGCTGGCCAGTTCGTCGATTAGTTCCTGACGCCAATTGTGCGATTTGCCCGACTCATCGACAAAGGTGTCCTCTCCCAATGCGGAGAGCGCCTTGGCCATCGTGTGGTAGTAGTAGTACAAACCCGCGAGTTCCATGCCCGGATTCGACTCAAGCGTGTAGTTCTTCTTCAGCCAGTTGAGTGCCGCGGTCACGCGTTTGTCGTCTGCTTTCACACCCGCGTAAATCATGCTCTTGAGGCCGGCGTATGTCATTGAGGCGTAGCTCCGTAATGCACCGGTCGCCTCGTCGGTGCCCGCTTGGCTGACTCCGCCGGCGGCAGGCGTGTAGTAGAACCCGCCGTCGTTCGATTTGGCAGCAAACGGAGTCGCGTTGTGCTCGCTCTCCAGATTCTGGCAGCGGCTGACGAAAACCAGCGCTGCCTGAATCGCCTCGCTGTCTTCCGAGTTGCCAGCGGCACGCAGCGCGTCGATCAGGAAGCTGGTATTCGAGAGATCGGGCCGATCGCCCGTCCGGCCATACCCGGCTCCGCCAAATTGAATGGCATCGGGCGTTGTCTTGCCATCGCCGCCCCACTGCGTTGCTTTGATAAAGGCGTCGGCCTTCTTGATCAGCGCATCGTACTTGCCGCCGCGATTGGCTTCCTTGAAACAAAGAACGCTGATGCACGTTTCGTAGTTCTTGTGGTTTCCCTCGCCGTAGATGCCGCCATCCTCGTGCACGAATCCCTCGAGGTACTTGAGCGCCTTGGCGACCTGCGGATCCTCGGGCGAGCGGCCATGCCGCAATACGGCAGCCGTCACGAGCGCGGTCACCGCGGGACCGGCACTGGCGCTGTAAGAACCGTCGCTGGCTTGCCCCTTAGTGGCGAGAAAACCGACAGCCTTGTCGATCATCTGCTCGTACTTGCGGGACGTTTCCTCCGCGGCTGAGGCGGTTACCGGCCCCAGGCAGAAGGCCGCCACAAGCGAGGCGAGCGAGCTAAATACAACGAGTGAACGAACTTGCATCGCGACGATCTCCCGGCAGTCGAGGGCACGCACAGCAGCAAACGAACTCTATTCTAGCAGGCAGCGTGCCAAACGTGAGAAAGTGCCTGTTGCCGGGCCGGCCTTCGAACTTCACAACCAACGACGGGACCGTCAATCGAGAACCGCCAGAATATCACCCTCGCTCAGGATCAGGAGTTCTTCGCCATCCACTTTGATTTCCGTGCCGGCCCAGGTAGTAAAGAGAATTCGGTCTCCCTCCTGGACCTGGCAATCGCAACGAGTTCCATCCGCCAGCAACCGGCCATCGCCGACCGACAAGACCTTCCCCTGCTGTGGCTTTTCTTTGGCAGCATCCGGCAGGACGATGCCGCCGGCGGTGCGGGCTTCCGACTCCGTCCGCTTTACGACCACCTTGTCGCCAATCGGAACTACTTTCATGCGGGTGTGCTTTCTCGCTGGGCAGGATACGGGCCGCGGGAGGATTGATTGAGCGTCGTCGGGCGAGTCGCACGACATCATTCGCGCGAATCCACCTCAAACCGGAATGACAGCTCCTGTCGCGGTGGAAGGCAAACGGTTCGCGATTCTCGCACGCTAGCAACCCGGGTGCAAGCGTTTCCGCGAAGCCCTAAGCATCCCAAGACCCCCCAATAGAACCGCTTCGGCAAGGGATTGTACGACTGAGTCAACTCCGCGGACTGCGATGCCGATGTAGGAATTGGAAAGATATAGCGATTGCACCGATTAATCCGCCGCGGTATCCCTTGGCGCCTGCCATGAATACGACTTCCGACTTGGACACCGAGACCGCCGAAACCCAGCCTTCGCGGGTCGCGCCGCGCCGGGCGCGGATCGACGGGCCGCACCCGACCACGCCCGAAGACCAGCGTGCCGCGGCACCGGCGACGGCTCTTGTGAAACAAAGCGCGTCGCGCCAAGACAATTTCGCGAGCGCCGATGGCGTGCCCGTCAACGACGCGGCAACCGCCGAGTTTCTCGCGGCCATCCTCCGCGACGATCCCGACGTTCGCCGCGAGCAACTCGAACTGCAGGCCGCCCAGCTGGCCGAACATCTGCGCGAACGGCTGCGCGAGGTGGACCGCCGCGAGGCACAATTGAATTCGCGGGTCGCCCAGTTCGAAGCCGATCTGCGGACCAGCCGGGTCTGGCTGCGCGAGCAGGAACACGAACTGGTCGCCCGCGAGGCCGAGCTAAACAGGCAACTCGAAGATCTGGAAGCCGGACGACGTCCGGGAAGCGAATCGGGAGACCAACCTGCTGCGCTGGCGATTGCCAACATTTCTGACACCCCCGGTGCCATTTCCTTGCCCGCCCAGGAGATTGCCGAGCGGGAACAAGCCGTGATTCTCAAAGAGAACGAGCTGCGCGAACGACGGTTTGAACTCGATCGCAACGTGGCGGCCTTGCGCCATTCCCAGGCGCTGTGGGAGCAGCAACATGAGCGGGAACTCGCGGCACTCGCTAAGGAGCGCGAGCGGCTGGCGGCGGAGTTTGCCGAGCGGTGGGCCCAGCGCGAAACGCAGCTTCGCCAGGCAGAAACGCTACTCCACGAACAAAGCCTGCAAATCGAGAGCGATCGGACTGCCCTGATCACCGAGCGCCGGGCCTGGGACGAGCGCCGCCAGAACCAGGAGACGACTCTTCGCGAGCGGGAATCCGCCCAGCGCGCTCAGGCGGACGAGCAGCGCGAGCGGCTTGCCGCCCGGGGAGAGTGGATTGAGCGCGAGCGAGCCGGCCTCGAACAGGTGCGGAGCGACATCACAGCGCTCCATCGGCAAGCACTCGAAATGCGCCTGGCAGCCGAACAGCTCTGGGCGCAGATTAGCGGCCGGATGACGCCTGTGGAAGTCACGCAGTCCATTGCCCAGATTCGCAAGAAACTGGCCCAACACTATCGGCTGGAGGAAGAAGAACTGACTGCCCGCCGCCGCGAGTTAATCGAACTCGGTGAACGGATCGCAGATCAGCATCGCGAATTGACGCAAATGCAGGCGGGCCTCAAAGGGTGGCTGGCAACGCGCCAAGACGAAATCGAGTCGCAGGCCGAAGCTCTCCACCGCCGCGAAGAAGAATTGGCCCGGGAGCAGGAGGCCATGCGCCAATCGCGCCACGAGTGGCAGTCGCAGCGCCTCGGTTACGAGCGGGAAATTCGCGAACTGGCGGCCCAGTTGCGGGAAGTCACGGCCGCGGCCTGAGTTTCGCGATGGCAGTTCGCGGCCCCCTCCGAATAATCGTTCCAGCCGTCACTCTTGGCAAATTAGCCGCGGCGAGCGCTCCGGCGGCACATGCTACGTTCCTGTAGCGTTGTCATCCCGCCTGTTCGCCTGCGGAAATGCCGTCATGTTTACGCTTGCCGCTCGCTCGCGCGATTCTGCCGTGGTCCCGCTATCGCAGTTCCGGCTCTGGCAGATGGGATTTCCGCTCCTGGGGCTAGCCGCGTTCGGAACGGGATTGCTCCCGGGCTGCTCGACCAGCGAAGCTCACCAGTCGCCATCGCTCGAAACGAGTGAGATTCTGGAGTTGATTCAGGAAGGGCGCAATCGCAACGATCCCAAGAACGACGTCGAGGTGGATCTCGGCAAATTCCGCGTCACGCACGCCACCACCGACGGCAGCGCGAGCCTGCTGCTGGTCGACTTTCAGCTCTTGGCGGTGCTCCCCAGCCAAAGGCAAGAGGCGCTGGAAGCGGCGCTACCCGCCTCGACGTACCGACTCCGCGATGCGGTAATCGCCCTGGTGCAAAAGACGGATACCGAACACCTTACCGATCCCAGCCTGGCCTACTTCAAATCCGAACTCGTCGCCGCCATCAATCGGATCCTTCAAGAGCGTCTGGTCAAGGATGTCGTCTTCAGCGACTTTTCGGTGCACGATGCCCACAACGCCCCCTTCCCGACCACAGCGACAGGCGGCGCAGAAAAGAAAAAGTCCTCCGGACACGGTCACTAGCTGCTTCGGCATGGCACCAAGCCGCGCGAGGCCCTCTTACTCGCATGTCGGCATCATGGCTGGCAATACGGCCAGATGTCGCGACCTTGCCTAGCGCTGAACTGGAGCGGCCAGCGACCAGTTGACGCCCAGGATGGCCGGCGCGATACTTCGAAAGAGGGCATTTTCGCGGAGCGGACGCCTCAAGCCGAACCCGCCACCCCAACGAATTGTCGTTCTACCCGCGCCCCAAACGCACCCATAGCTCAATTGGATAGAGCATTGGTCTTCGGAACCAAAGGTTGTAGGTTCGAGTCCTACTGGGTGTACTTCCGCAAGTCTTTATCCTGAAGCGACTTGCATCGACTCCGCGGGCTTCTCTCCCGCCCCTTGGTTTGCCGGTGTACCTAGGTGCTGCCGCAGCGCCTGGGCGCTTTGCTGTACGTCGCCCGGGGCATAGTGCCGAACGGTTGTTTCCCACGACGCGTGCCGCATGATTGCTTGGATCACGAGGGGCGGTACGTTGGCGTCCCGCAGCCGTTGGGCACACGAGCGTCGCAGGTCGTGTGCCGATGCGAATTTGGCCGGCTTGCCGATCCGCGGGTTGCCCGGATCGACCACGACACCGGCCGACGTTCTTTCTGGTGCGAGATCGACTTGAAGCTGACGCCTCCGTAGTTTTCGTTAGTTCGAATTCCCAAATGCTCGGCGCAATCGATCGTAGGCCGCGCTCACCTCGCGGACCATGCGGGCCGTTTCTTCACGCTCGCCGTCCTCGACCTCATGACGCAGGAGTTCCATCTTCTCGCGGAGGATGCGAGCCTTCATGTGTTGATACGGCGTGAGCCGCCACTCGCGGAGGAATGTCCCCACTTCCAGACGGCGGGTCCACTTGTCCCAGACGCCGATGTAGTGGTCGGTCTTTCTCGTGTCGCCGAGGTTGGCGAAGGTCAGCGCGTCGGCCCGTACGATCTGCATTTCGTCGAAGACCTCACCCGGCGCCGGATAGTAGGCGAAACAACCCACGACCGAGAGTGCGACGATTCCCGCCAGCACGCACATCAATCGGCGCAGGAATGGCTACGTCGTAGCGCGACTCGCGGGCCGTCCGCTCGCGGCTTTCGAGCCAGGCTTCGAGCCGCTCGCGGGGATCGACGACTCGTAACCCGATGCCACCCAGGCACAGCATGCCTAGGACGACGACCGGGGCCAAAGCAAACGGTGTGGCAGATTCGCGGAGTCGTTGTGCGAACAGCACCGACAGTTGCGCCTCCCCGGCATGGAACGGTGAGCAGTAAATGTCAAAGGCGTGGGTGTGATCGGCCGGATCGACATCGTGCGGATGCAGCGGCCGATCGAGCGTGTAGGCCATCCCGAGCCCCAAGATGACCAGAATCGAGAACCAGGAGATCGCCTTCCGCCAGCCATAGTTGGCCGCGA
>JALORD010000154.1 GCA_025459145.1 Pirellulaceae bacterium
ATCTTGTAGTGATCGGCCAGCCGCTCGATGCGCTCGACGGGACTGGCGACCACCAGGTCACCGCCGAGAGCCCGATAGCGGGCGACGAATCGCTGCCAGAATCCGCGCATGCCGCCGCGGGCCCGCGAGAGTCCCGCGCCCCGAATCGTGATCCCCAGCGCGCCGTTGATGAGTGGCGCCTCGTCGATTTTCGCGTGGACCGTGTCTTCCAGCAGCATCGACAAGAGGCCCACCAGCGGCGCATCGTCGCGCAGCCGGAGCGATCGCAGCAAATCGCCGACGGTCCAGCGGGCATATCGCACGAGCGGCCACGCCGTGAGCGGCAGCACGCCGGCGATGTGGCCGAGATCGGCCAGCGTTCGTACCGGCAGACGGATGCCGCGGCGAGTCGCCTGCCAGAAGACGTCGGCCAAGCGGTCGAGCACTTGCCACAGGCGGCGATGGGCGGCCGAGTCACCCAGCTTTGCCAGCCGCTCGCGATGCCACTGCGCCGCATCGCGGTAGAGCGTCACTTGCCGATCGGGGAGCCACGCCGCATAGCCGGGCAATTCCTCCGCCGGCAGATCGGCCAGCCCCATCCGATCGATCAGTTCGCCCCCAATGCCGCCGGGCGCAAAGTCGACCAGCGTTGTCGCTCCTACATCGAACGCAAAGCCTTGCCGCCGGAAATAGCCGGCACAGCCGCCGGGCTGCCCGTGGGCCTCGAGCACGATTGTCGTCCGCCCCGCCGCCGCCAGCCTGCCGGCTGTCGCGAGTCCGGCAATCCCGCCGCCCATCACCGCCACGTCGTACGGGCCTTGCGCCTCGCTCATTGCCAGCAGCTCCTTAGGGTGGAGTGTAGCCGAGCGAGAAACCGCAAGGGGCGGGAAGGGTTAACGCGGGAGGTGGGAGAAATGGAAGGACTTTCGCGATGACCTGCGGCTTTGTTTGATTTTCCGCGAACCACCTCCCAGAATTGGTGCTCAATAACCGAACACACTCCTCGGATTCGGTGGTCCGCTCATGATAACGATGGAATTGAAAAGGGACGTGCTTCTCAAAGCGCGCGAGCGGAGCGTTCTCACACCGGAGGAGCGGATTGCCGTCGATCTAAAGCTGCAGGAGGCGACACCGCAAATCCATACGCTCGATGTGACGCTCGACGACTTTCCGGTGAGCTATTGGCGGGCGTTGCTCGATGACGCTCGCCTAAGCGCCAATCAACGTGCCATCGTCGCGCGGCACGTGTTCGGCATGCGCGCGCACGAGCCAACCAAGGACGAGATTTATGAATCGGAAGTGTCGAATCCCGTCGAGTTCGGCTCGACCTTCGCGACTCTCGGCAACAAGTCGCCCAATTGCGAAATGTTCCAGAACGGGCGGTGGTACCCCGTCATCGTCAACTGCCAATTCATTGAGGACGAGGGAAAGGTCGCGCGCGATGTCGTGCTGACCATCAATCTCTCCATCTGCGAGCTCGCCATTCCACGCAGCTACCACGTTTATCGGGATTTGTTTCTCGACGAAACAGGGCGACCCATTACGCGCAGTGTTGCCGACGTGCTGGGACAGTTTGGCTTGCGGCGCCTTCAGATCACGGCTGCCGAATTCAACCTCAGGCTCGTCAAGGCGGAACGGCAGTCGCGAGAAACCGGCGCGCTACTGCTCGTTTCGGGCCCCGTTCTGGCTGTCTCGCGAAGCGCGTGGTGGAGCGGCATGGAGTCGCGTTCGCTGGGAAACCCGCAGTCGCCGACAAAGGCCATCGTCGAAGCCGAACTGGAGGTTGATCACGACCGCCGCGACTATTTTTTGCAGCAACGAGGCCAGCATCAAGGTGTCAGCCGGTTGCCGTTCGTTCGCTTGTTCTGTTTGGAAATCAAGCGTTATGTCTACGCGGACATTGACGATTTGGCCCCCTATCAATTCGACACGGAGGCCCTCGAAAGCCTGTGTTTGCCTGCCGACATGCTGTCGGTCCTCTCCCGCGTGTTTGCCACGCCCGTCGAGAACGTGTTCGGCGATCTGATTCGGGGGAAGCATGGAGGCGTCGTGATCCTGGCCACTGGTAAGCCGGGAGTCGGCAAGACGCTGACGGCAGAGATCTATGCCGAGCGAACGGAGCGTCCCTTGTACGTTCTGGAAATGGGGGAACTTGGAACGACGGCATCCGAAGTGGAGACGCAACTCCGCAACGTTTTTGCGCGTGTCACCCGCTGGAATGCCGTGCTGCAGTTTGACGAGTGCGAGATCTTCTTGTCCCGGCGAAATCAGGATCTCGAACGATCTGCGATCGTGGGCATCTTCCTGCGACTGCTCGATTACTACCAGGGAATGTTGTTCCTGACGTCGAATCGGCCGGAGGTGATCGACGATGCGGTTCTCAGCCGCGTCATGCTGCGGATGGATTATCCCGACCTCAACCGCGAAACGCGGGCCGAAATCTGGCGGAATATGTTCCAGGCGGCCGGGCTTCAGGGTGAACCTGGCCTGTGCGATGCATTGGCCGACAGGAACTTGAACGGCCGTCAGATTCGCAACCTGACGCGGCTGGCGAAAATCCTGCACCACGGAAAAGTACTGGGGCCCGGTGAAATGGAAGAGGTGTTTCGGTACGGTGTGGCCGTAAGTGGCAGCGGAACTCGATAGAACGGTCAACGCCGCATTCGGTCAGAGCCGCCTCGGCTTACGGGCGAGGATTGTCGAGAAACTCGGGGATCATCAGGAGCAGGTAGTCAATGCGGTTCACGCCCGACGCGTCCCGCCAGGCAGTAGCCTCAAACAGTGCCCAGGCATCGAAGCCGCATCGCGGGAGCCACCTGCCACTGCAGTCAGCCGGAAGTCGCGGCGCAGCAATCGCTGCTCGCCAGCCGAGTGCTTTGGTTTAGCATTAGGGATATGAAAGCGGCGCTGGATGTGAGTTACGACGATACGGCCGGTTCGGCGGTTGCAGCTGCCGTTGTCTTTTCCGATTGGAAAGATGACCGAGCTGCTTGCGAGCACTCCGTCACTTGCGTCGACATCGAGATTTACGTGCCGGGGGAATTCTATCGGCGCGAACTGCCGTGCCTGCTCCAGGTACTTGCGGAGGTGACCGAACCGCTCGATTGCATTCTCGTCGACGGATATGTAGGTCTGGGCGACCAGCCCGGGTTGGGAATGCGTCTGTGGGGTGCATTGGGCGAAAAGGTTCCCGTCGTGGGAGTCGCCAAGACGCCGTTTCGCGGCGCACGGGCTGTGGAAGTCTTCCGCGGCATTAGCAAGATGCCGCTGTACGTCACGGCCGTGGGAGTGGACGCCAACCAAGCCGCCGCCAACATCGTGCGCATGGCGGGCAATTTTCGCATCCCGACGCTCCTCAAGCGAGCCGACTGTTTGGCACGCCAAGCGCATTCTGATCGCAATTAGCGGGCATCCTCCATCGGCTGGCCATCGCGATCGAATGTCTGCTCCTCGATCAGGCGCCCCCGCTCATAAAGTCGCTTACGCCGTTGTCATGCCACGTCGTTTCGGGGCCATGCCGGGTTCCCCGTTCGTATCGAGTCTCAGAACAGATTTACCCCGCTGGATACCACTTGCGTACGAATCCGTCCTGCTGTCCGTCCTTGAACTCGAACTGACACTCGAGCGCTCCATCGGGAAATTGGGCGCCGGCAAATCCGGTGAGGGGTTTGCCGCGGTAGGGATAAATGCCTTCGTAGTCCAGGTCGTCGTAGTGAACCATTGCCGTTGAGTCGGCCGTCGCTGACGGTGCTATTTCCCGCTGCTACTCTTCCGCTGCGTCATCCCGCGCGAACCACAGCATGTGCTGCCATGGCAGGCCGTCGAATTCTTTGACGAGCTTGAAGCCGTTCTTGGGCCACTCCTTCATGATCTGCTCACGGCTCATCTTGTGCTCGGGCTTGATCGGCACCTTCGGGTCCTCGCCGCGGAATTCGACGAGGACGCACACCCCGTCGGGCGAGAGCGACTCGCGCATCGCGGCGAGCATCTGCTCGGGGTGCGAGAACTCGTGGTAGACGTCGACCAGCAGGATCAGGTCGATTTTCCCTTTCGGCAGGCGGGGATTGGTGAACGTTCCCAGGATGGGCGAGATGTTGTCGAGCCCCGCTTCGTCGGCCCGCTCGTTGAGAAACTTGAGCATCTCGGGCTGGATGTCGATCGCGTAGACGTGCCCTTCGTCGCCGGTCATCTTGGCCATCTGCAGCGTGTAAAAGCCGTTGCCGCAGCCCATGTCGCAGATCGCCATGCCCCGTTTGACGCCCAGGTTCGCCAACATCAGCGAACAGCGTTCCTGCTGTTCGCGATTGTCGCGGGTGAGCCACTCGGCCCCCAGGTAGTGCATCGTCTGGGCAATCGGCCGCCCCATGTACTCGCGGAGGGCCGGCGGAGTGCGGCGGGCCCGGGCCGCGGCGGGAGTGCGCTCCTGGGCGATTGCGGCGGGCGCAAACAACCCGGACAAAAGCCAGGCAGCGGCAACGAGCAAGAGCCCTCGACAGGAGAGCATCCTTGGCAAGCGGCGGAACATGAAGCGCGGTCCTTCCGGGTTCGAATGCAATGGTCGAGCACTCTGCATCCTACGGTCCCCGGCGCAGCGGGTGCAATGGTTCACCGAAATCTTGCGGCCACAGAGGGTTTACGGCCCCTCGCCGACCATTCAACGCGGCGAAACTGGTTCGGGGGGCGACGGATAGTAGCCGAACGAACTCAGCCACCACTCCCAGTAAGCATGCAATCTCCGCTTCACCGGCGGCATGCGATCGGCCACAAACCCGAGTGGTGCGTAGATCGTGTCGAAGCGGTCCCGCCGCATGTCTCCCGAAAAGACCAGGCCAAAGGCGGGCGCCGAGCTGGCGACGTATATTGCGAGCAGGAGACACACGGCGAGGGTCGTGACAATGGTGATCACCGCCGCTCGGCTGCGCCTGAAGCTAGGGCTGTCCATCCCCGAATTCTCACGCGGCGGTCGCGGGGGCGTCAATTGCCAAAAACCCCGGAAAGCAAGTCGGAAAATTCCTCGATCCCGGGAGAGCGCCGCACGAATTCATTCTGCAATTCCTCCTCGCCTGAATTAAGATATGTCCGGTTCGGGCGAATCAGTGGGGGGATTTCGCCGCTATGCCTATCGAATTTAACTGCCCGTACTGCCAGCAGCAGGTGCAAACGCCCGACGCGGCTGCTGGCAAAAAGGGGAAGTGTCCCCATTGCCACAGCGTGGTCCTGATCCCGCAGGCCGCCAGCGGCAAGTCGCCGGCTGACGACGCGATCGAGTTTCCCTGCGAACATTGCCGTGAGCTGGTCCGCACTCCTGCCAGCACGGCGGGCAAACGGGGCAAGTGTCCGCATTGTTTCCTCGTCGTGCAGATCCCCTTGGCCAGCGTGCCGCAGCTCTTAGCTCGCGGGATCGAATCGGAGGCGTCCGCACAAGCCGGGCCGGGTTCGAAGGGGGCTGCTGCGAAAGGGGCAAAGCCTGCGCCGGTCGACGATCCGTTCGCGGCGCTTCCTGGAGCTCGACAGGCTCCCTACTCGGTGCCGTCTCCCTACGGGGTGCCGAATCCGCTGGGGCTACCCCCCGCGGCGCTCGCGCCCAAGCCGTCCGCCCCGGTAAATCCGTACGAGTCCCCCTTTGCACCGGGCGCCGAAATCATCGCCGCGGCCGAGGCCGAGCGGCGGCGCGGACTGCCGTGGGAGTTGGCCCCGTCTTTCGAGACGTTCTCCGACACGCTGAGCGAAGTGCTCGGAAGCCCAGCCGAAGCGTTTGTGAAAATGCGGCGGACCGGCGGCGTAGGGAACCCGATGGGTTTTCTGATCCTGGGGCTGGTCTTCGGTCAGCTTGCCAGTGCGGTCTACGCCACGATTCTGATGGCCATTCGGTTCAGCACGCTGGATATCCCGTTTCCGGTTGAGGCGATCGTGATTTTTGGCGCGTACCAATTGATTGGCGGAATTATCGGTGCCGTCTTCAGCGGCGTCATCGGTTCGTTCATCTCGGCGGCCATCTTTCATCTGTTCCTTCTGATGGTAGGCGGAGCCCAGCGCGGCTACGAGGCGACGTACCGCGTCGTCTGTTTCGGTTGCGGCTCGACGGCGACGCTCAACGTGATTCCGCTGGTCGGACCCTTGATCGCCATGTTCCTGATCCTGGTCGTTATGATTCACGGCCTGACGCATGCCCACGAGATCTCGGGGGGCAAAGCGGCGTTCGCCGTGCTGGTGCCGCTCGGCGGAGTGTTCCTCTGCTTGTGCGGCGTGATTTTTTTCCTCATAGTTCCCGCCATCGCCGGTGCAGCCGGCGCCTTCCGGTAGCCATCCCACCCCTTGCGTTATGACCATCGAATTTCGCTGCGGCCAGTGCAACCAACTGTTGCGTGTTCCGGACAATAGCTCGGGCAAGAATGCCCGCTGCCCGAAGTGCAAAGCGCTGATGCAGATTCCGGCGGCCAGCGCCGCGCCGAGTGCTGCCGTGAGCGCCCCACCGCCGCCATTGCCCCCGATGCCTTCCTCGGCGGTGTCCCCGCCCCCTTTACCAGGCCCAGGGGGCGGCGGCTTTCCCAGCTTCGGCGCTCCACCGGCACCTCCCCTGGTGCCACCACCGCCGCCCGCAAAAAGCGACGATCCGTTTTCGTTTCTGAAGGGGGATGCACCGGCCAAAACACCCCTACCGCCATCTCCGCCCGCATTTGGCCCGCCGACGGCTGCTAACAACCCGTTCACCGATCCGGCCGGAGGTAAATCGGCGAATCCCTTTGGCGGCATGGGAGCCAATCCGTACGCCGCCTCCGCGCCGGCCGGGTACTACGCTCCGCAGCCCGGGACGATGGGCGGACGGGTCGGACTCCCTTGGGAAGCCAAAAAGCAGAGTTTTGGAACCTGGTGGGAAACGATGACGCTGATCATCGGCTCGCCATCGAGGGCCTTCACGCAGATGCGGCAGTATGGCGGTCTGGGCGGGCCAATGATCTATACGATGATTGGTGTGGCGATTCCCGTGGTCGTCATGCTGCTTATCATGGTGCCGATCGGCCTGATTATCGCGCTGATCGCCGCTCAGGAAGGGGGCGCCCGCGGCGGCGGGGCGGTCCTGGGGGGCGGCGTGATCATGATGGTGGCCATGGCCGTCGGGTTTGCGATCGGAATTTTTGTTTTTGTGCCGATCTCGATCTTTATCACCGCCGGCATCTATCACTTGTGCTTGATGATGGTGGGGGGCGCGAAGCAGCAATTCGAAACGACATTCCGCGTGGTCGCCTACGTGCAGGGCGCGATCACGCCGATAGGAATGCTGCTCGGCCTGATCCCGTATCTCGGCGGACTGATTCAGGCCATTTGGGTCATCGTCCTGGTGATCATCGGCCTCGCCCGGGCGCACGAAATCCCCACCGGGAAGTCGGCCCTTGCCGTGCTGCTCCCGGTCGGAGTCTGTTTTGTGCTCATGACGGGGTTCGTGGCCCTGATGATCCTGGGGGCAGTTGCCGGCGCGAACTGATCGCCGCACCGGTCGCCGCCAGCATTACGCGATGTCGCGGAGGATCTCCTCCGCCGCATTCCGGCCGCAGGCCCCCAGGACGCCGCCGCCGGGGTGGCTCGCGGCGCCGCACAGGTACAGGCCGCGGATCGGCGTCCGGTGGTCGGCCCAGCCGGCGACGGGGCGCATGGCAAAGAGCTGCTGCGGGAGCATCGATCCCTGCATGATGTTGCCGCCGGTCAGACCGATCAGCCGTTCGAGATCGAGCGGCGAGAGTATCTGCCGGTGCAGGATCGCGCCGGGGACGTTGGGGGCGTAACGGGCGAGCAAGTCGATGCACCGGTCGGCGAACGCTTCCTTGATGTCGTCCCACGAGCGCCCTTCCGCCAGCTTGTAAGGCGCATACTGCACAAAGATGTTCATCAGGTGCTTCCCCTCGGGAGCGAGCGTATTGTCGACGCTCGTGGGGAGCGTGATTTCGAGCAGCGGCTCGCTGCTGGGCCGGCCGTACTTCGCGTCGTCGAAGGCCCGCTCGATCGTATCGAGCGTCGACCCGATGTGAATCGTCCCGCGGTGGTGCGGGCCGATGCCGCTGGTCGGCAGGCAGGTGAACTGCGGCGGCTCCGAGAGTGCCAGGTTGATCTTCGCCGAGGCCGAGGCGTAGTCGATCCGGGCGACCCCCTCGCGAAACTCCTTGGGAAGTTCGGCCGGATCGAGCAGCCGTTCGAACGTTTGATGCGCGTCAATGCTCGACGCGACAACGTCGGCCTCCAGGAGCGTATCGTCCCAGAGCGTGACCCCCACGGCTTTGCCATTGTTGACGAGGATCCGCTTGACCGGCGCTTCCCGGCGAATCTCGACATGCAGGTCGCGGCAGGCTCCTTCGAGCGCCGCGGCCAGGCCTCCCATCCCCCCCTGCACATAGCCCCACACGCCGCGGGCTCCGCCCGCCTCGCCCATGACGTGATGCAGCAGGACATACGCAGTGCCGGGGTACGACGGCGAAGCGAACGCCCCGATCACCGCGTCGGTGGCCAGCGTCGCTCGCAGCACTTCAGACTCGAACCATCGTTCGAGGATCGGCCGGGCCGCCCCCACGAGCAGCTCGATGGCCTCGGGCAGGTCTTCGCCCAGATTTCCCATTGCCTGGTACATTTCCCACAGCCGGCTGGTATCGCGGAGCCGCTTGGCGACGCCGATTTTCCGCCACTCGGCGGGAAGCGGGAGCGGATCGGGGGCGGCTTTGGCCAGGATCGGTTCGAGCGTCGCCGCGACCCTCTCGAGGAGCCGGTTATAGGCCGGATAGCGCTCGGCGTCGCGCTTGCTGAACTTCGCGATTTCGCGGCAGGTCATCCGCTCGTCGGGGCCCATCAGTAGCGACCGCCCGTCGAGGAGCGGCGTGAACGACGAAGGATCGCGGGGGAGGATCGACAAGCCATACTGCGTGAGGCGGAGCGAGCGGATGATCTCGGGCCGGAACAGGCTGATCACGTACGAGGCGACCGAGACCTTGTAGCCGGGCCATAACTCCTCGGTGACCGAGCAGCCGCCGAGGACGTGCCGCCGCTCGAGGACGCAGACGGTCTTCCCGGCTTTGGCCAGATACGCGGCTGTCACCAGTCCGTTGTGCCCGCCGCCGATGATGAGGCAGTCGAAACGCTTCTTCGCAGGGCTAGTTTTCGCGGGGCTGTTATTCATGCCGCCAAGTATGCCGAAAACGGCCGCGGCAGGCGATGGGAGATGTGGGGAGCGTCCGATGGCGTTCGCTAGCGGAATTTGGGGAGCCCAATTGGGCCGCCGTGACCGACCTTCGACTTCCGACCATCCGACTTCCAATCCCCGACCTCTGTTCCCCGCCCCCCGTCCTCTTCCTTCCGCCCCTGTCGACCAAACGGGATCGGAAGATACACTTTAACTACCTCTCCCGCCCCCCTGGTCCCCCCGTTCCAATGCCCGAGCGACCGGCGCGCCCGGTCCCTGTCTGCCCATGCCCAAAATCACCAAGCTGCTGGTTGCGAATCGAAGCGAAATTGCCATCCGGGTCTTTCGGTCGGCCCACGAGTTAGGGATTCGGACGGTTGCCATCTATACGCACGAGGATCGCTACGCCTTGCATCGGTTCAAGGCGGACGAAGCGTACCTGGTGGGGACCCCCGGCGAGCCGATCAAGTCGTACCTCAATATTCCGGCGATCCTGGCGATTGCCAAGGAACACGGCATCGATGGGATTCATCCGGGCTACGGATTTCTTTCCGAGAATCCGGCGTTTGCCCGGGCCTGCCGCGACGCGGGCATCACGTTCGTCGGTCCGCATCCCGAGGCCCTCGATCAGCTGGGCGACAAGACGTTCGCCCGCAACGTGGCGAAGAAAGTGGGCGTGCCGGTGCTGGGGGGCTCCGACGCGATCAAGTCGCCCGCCGAAGGGCTGAAGCTGGCCGGCAAGCTGGGTTATCCGGTCATTTTGAAGGCGGCCCACGGCGGCGGCGGCCGGGGAATGCGCGTCGTCCAGAGCGAAAAGGAACTCACCACCGCCCTCGAACAAGCGCAGCGCGAATCTCTTTCGGCATTCGGCAGCGCCGATGTGTTCGTCGAGAAGTTCATCACCAAGGCCAGCCACATCGAGGTACAGCTGCTCGGCGACCAGCACGGGAACCTCGTGCACCTCTACGAGCGCGACTGCTCGGTCCAGCGTCGGCACCAGAAGGTGGTCGAAATCGCTCCGGCGCCGAATCTCGATCCGAAGGTGCGCGACGCTCTTTGCGAGGCGGCACTGAAGATCGGCCGGGCGGTGAACTACGAGAACGCCGGCACGGTCGAGTTCCTCGTCGATCGGCAGTCCAACGAGTTCTACTTCATCGAGGTGAATCCCCGGATTCAGGTCGAGCACACTGTGACCGA
>JALORD010000155.1 GCA_025459145.1 Pirellulaceae bacterium
GAAACCGCGGGACTGACGTACCTGCACGATATTTTCCCCACGGTGTGCGAGCTCGTCGGCGCAAAGATTCCTGACGGGCTCGATGGCCGCAGCCAACTGGCCGTGCTCAAGAAAGAGATGCCCCAGGTGCGGGACGAGTTATTCTTCGCCTATCGCGACGTGCAGCGGGGGATTCGCGACGAGCGGTACAAGCTGCTCCGCTATCCGCAAGTCAATGTGACGCAGCTCTTCGATCTCGAGGCCGATCCCCACGAACTCCACAACCTGGCGGACGACGCGGCGCAGGCCGAACGGATCCGGCAGCTCACCGCCCGCCTGTCTGCTTGGCAAGAGGAACTCGGCGACAAGCAGCCGCTCGTGGTCGAGAATCCAAAGAGCCCGGAATGGGATCCGCAGGATCGGCCGCCCCCCATGGCGAAGAAGAAGGCGAAGGCGAAAGGGAAGCAGTAGGGCAACGCCAAGAGTTGTCGCTCAATTGTCCGCCAAGGCTCGCAAATTGATGACGGCACCGAACCCCTCCGACGACCATACCACGGCGATTGGACCTCGCGACGGAGCGATCCTCATGCTCGTGCCGGCGCTCGGGGCAGCGGGCTATTTGTGCGATGCGCATTCGCCGCTGGTCCAGCCTTTGTTGCCCCTGTTCGGAATGTTCTTCGCGGGGGCGGGAGCGGCGCTACTGGGAGTCTGCGTGTATCGAGCGGCCCGCCGCCAGTAAACCGGCTGGTCCGCGGGAATAGCGTTCGGCCTCTTTCCGGTGATTGGAAGGCTAGCGCTTCTGGCCGTCGGACTGACTGTCAGCCTGGTCGCAGCCACTCGCATCGCGCCGTAGCGAGCAATGGCCCTCGGCGGGGGTCAAATCGCCGTCTGCCGACCCGCATCGGCCAGGCCCCGTACGATGCAGTCGGTCACCGCGGGGACATCCAATTCGGTGGTCACTTCGATATCGGCCCGTTGCGGCGAATTGGGCCGGCGGTCGAAGATCGTCGCTCCGAGAGTCAGTTCGCCCGACGTCTCCACGTCGCCCGACAGTTCGGTCGTGTGGAACAGCTCGGGATGCAGCATGGCGGCAATCGCCACGGTGTCACTCAGGCGAATGCTTTCCTGCCCCAGTTCGTGGCGATGCGTACGAAACAGGTGCGGTACGATCGCCCGCAAGAGCCGGCCGGCGCGCGACGTTTCGTCCGGCAATTGGTTCAAAAGTTCGAGCGACAAGACGACCTGATCCGTAACGTCGAGCGGCACGAGCGTCTTCGTCGTCGGTGAACGAAAGATCGTCCGGGCGCTCGGCGGATCGAAATAAATATTGAACTCGGCGCAAGGAGTGACGTTGCCCACGCCGCTGACGCTTCCGCCCATGATCACAATGCGGCCCAGGAGCGACAGGAGCTCAGGATCGCGGGTGAGTGCGCGGGCGACGTTCGTGAGCGGTCCGAGGCAGACGAGCGTCACTTCGCCAGGAGCGGCCCGCACTTCGTCGCAGATCAGTTTTTCGGACGGATGCTGCCGCGCGAGTTGTGAGACGGCCAGTCCTGCCCCGGCCAGGCCGTCCTCGCCGTTCAGGTGCCGGCGGTCGATGTAGGGGGCCGAATCGGGCTCGGTGGCCGATCCCAGCCGCGGGTAGCGGGGCGGATCGAGCTGCTCGACGATCGTCTGCACATTGCGAGTGGCCTGCTCGGCCGAGACATTTCCGGCCACGGCGGTCACGGCGACGACTTCCAGCCGCGGGTCGAACAGCGCCAGTGTCAGCGCCACGGCGTCGTCGATTCCCGGATCGCAGTCGATGATTACCTTGCGAGCCATGCGTAGTGCGGGCGGAAGGAACGAAAGATCCCCGGCAGGTTCCCGGCTGACGATTCTAGGAGCGGTGCCGAACAGTCACAAGGCGGGCTACAATCGATACCGGCCGCCGACGAGACTGCAGACCAGCGGCGCCAACCTGTTCGAACCCGTCAAAACCCGACTCCACAAGCCCTTTGAAGCCAGGACCGTGCCGGTGATTACTTCTGCTTTGGGACGGCTGGCAGCGGGACAAGACCTGACGCTCGAGGAAATGACCGACGTCATCGACCAGGTGATGTTGGGCAGCGTTCCCGCCAGCGAGATCGCCCTGCTATTGACGGCGCTGCGGGCTAAGGGAGAGAGCGTCGACGAGATTGCCGGTGCGGCGCTGGCCATGCGGCGGCACATGACACCGATTCGGACCGTGCGAACGAATCTGGTCGATACATGCGGCACGGGGGGAATCGGGAGCGAACTCTTTAATATCAGCACGACAGCAGCGATCGTCACCGCGGCGGCCGGCGTTCCCGTCGCCAAGCACGGCAATCGCAGCATCACCAGCCGGAGCGGTTCGGCCGACGTGTTGGCGGCCCTGGGCATCCAGGTCGAGGCCGAAGTGCCGGTCGTCGGGCGTTGCCTGGACGAGCTGGGAATTTGTTTTTGTTATGCGCCGCGGCTGCATCCGGCGATGAAGCATGTGGCCCCGGTTCGCAAGCAACTCGGGATTCCGACGATCTTTAATTTGCTCGGTCCGCTGTGCAACCCGGCCGGGGCAGCCCGCCAACTGATGGGCGTGGGGCGGCGCGAGTTGCACCAGACGATGGCTGCGGTGCTGGCTCGGTTGGGAACTGAGCGGGCAGTTGTCGTCCATGGGACCGACGGCCTCGGGGAAGTGTCGCTCGGCTCGGCGACTGAAGTGATCGAGGTCGTGGGCAATCAGCTATGTGAGTTCAGCTGGAAGGCAGCCGACTTTGGTCTCATGCCGGCTGGACTTGAAACGCTCCGCGTCACCGGGCCCGAGGAAAGTGCGGCGATCGTGCGGCGCGTCCTGGCGGGCGAGGTGGGACCGCCGCGGGATATCGTTATTTTGAATGCGGCCGCCGCGCTCTGGACGGCGGAGCCTCGGCTCGAAGAGGGGGCCACGCCCCAGGCGTGCGCCGCCCGGGCCGCTGAGGCGATCGACAGCGGCGCGGCTCGCGACTTGCTCGCCCGCTGGCAGATATTATCGCACTCCCGCTGAACCGCACGGCTATGCCGGCTGCGTCAAATTGAGCGGTCCGGCAAGCAGCAGGCCGATTTGAACCGCAGCGCCATCGACAAGTTCCAATGGCAGCTCGTGCTCGTCTCCCTCGGGGCAGGCCGAGAAGACAATCTGCCCGGCTCCATCGGCGTTTACAATCAGCAGGCCTAACTCAACGCCGCTGACAAAGATGGTCAGCTCCTCAAATGCTTGGGCCCCTTCCACATCGATCGTAAGTCGAGGCGTGCCGCCGACGACTTGGTAGACGAGCTGCGCGTGGCTGCCTCCCTCGGCCGAGAGGAATGTGATGTACTCGGGGTTGTCGTTGAGTGGCGGAGGTGGCGGCTGATCGAGTTCGGTATCGGTACCGTTCTTCAACTTGTTCTTCCCTTCGCCGCCATCGAGCAGGTTCACTCCCGCGCCACCATCCAAGCGGTCATTCCCATCGCCTCCCAACAGCGAATCATCCCCTTCCCCGCCTATCAGTTTGTCGTTGGCCGACCCACCGTCGAGCCAGTCGTTGCCATTTTGACCATACAACAGATCCTTGCCGTCTCCGCCGAAGAGTTGGTCGTCGTCGTCCCCTCCGCGTAGCTGATCGTGCCCGGCTTCGCCGTAGAGGAAGTCATTGCCGGCTCCTCCCTCAAGCCGATCGTGGCCGGTTCCGCCCCATAATCCGTCGCTGCCCATTCCACCGCGGAGCCGATCTTGGCCTGCCTCGCCGAGCAGCTGATCGTCGCCCGAGCCGCCGTCGAGCTTGTCGTTGCCGGCGCCGCCATAGATCAAGTCGTTACCGCCGCCGCCAGTTAACCAGTCGTTCCCTTTGCCGCCGAAGATCTGCGCAGGGATCCACACGCTTTCGGCCACGACCACCCGGTCGTTCCCGTTGCCAGCGTTGATGACGAGCGACGTGACATCAGCCACATTGAACAGAGTCGTCGACTTGTTGATTTTCACGCAGATTTCTGACAGTTCCTCGCCAGCGAGGCTCACCACAATCTTATCGTTCTTATGCGTCCCCTCGATCGACAGCACGCCGTCGCTCAGCGTGGCGACTCCCGCGGCTAAAACTCGACGCGACTCCAGACCTTCCAGCCGGAGTTTCCGGCAAAAGCGGCGCGAAACCATGGAACGGACTCCGGCAGAATGCCACGTTGCAGATCACTGGTGAGAAGAGAGCCTTCCGGCTTACCGAAACCATAGGTCCGGAGTGGGGATTGTCAAATGGCTGTGGCGAGGCTGGTGAGTGACCCTATAAGCCTTCGCTCTGGCTCTAGTCGTCGACGACCGGCGTTTCTGGCCGATTCACGATTCGCCATACCTGCACGAGGACCGCCAGGCAGCCGATGATCGCCAGGACCGAGCGGGTCTGGTCGTAGATGGTGGTGCCGCCAAAGCGACGCCACATGGCGGCGAGGAGCTGATCGGGCGGAGCTTGCGCCAGATCGCCCGACGCTCCGGCTGCGGTGCTTCCCGCCGAAAGGCCGCGGGGTGGGAGCGAGCTCTGCAGCGGCGTGGATGGAAGCGGGGCGAGTTCCAGTGGCTCCTCGGCCGGCCCGGCATAGGCGATCCCCCGCGGATCGATGGCCGCTTTGGCGTCGACATCGGTTGGTTCGGCCCAGTCGCGAGGCGGTGGATCGAGTACAAGCGGGCGGGAATCATCGGTCGACGGAGCAGCAGCTGCGATTGGTGGTTCCGCGGCCCCTCCGGCATTTGGCACGCTTCCGTCTGGCACCGAGCCGTAGGGTGCCGATTGCGCATGTAGCGCGGTTGTCTGGGGTGCGGAGGACGGCAGCGGCGTCCAGGGCGATGGGGCGGCGTCGCCCGGAAGCGGATTGCGGGGCGGGCCCATCTCGGTGCGGGCGACTTGCCCCGGTTCCGGGGCGCGAATCGCGCCCAACGTGCCGGACGCGGCGCCGTTCTGCGCCAGATTGGCGCTTCCGTCGCTACCGGGAATTCCGCCTGGTACCACGGTCGCCAGGAACTGCCGCACGCGGCCGCCGTAACTGCCCGAGGTATATCCCGGTCCGGAGCCAAACAGCACGCCGCACACTTCGCCGCGTTGGTTCAGAATCGGGCCCCCGGAATCTCCCTGGCGGGCTTCGGTCGCCAGCTCGATCAGCTCATAGGGAAGGTCATTGCTGGGCGCCAGATACTGCGTGCAAACGCCGCTTGCCTGGCGATAGTCGCCGCTGCCATAGCCGGCGATCGTGAGCCAGTCTCCCTTTTGCGGCGCTACCTCGGTCACTGGCAGCGGCTCGGCTGCGGGACGAAAGATCGAGAGGGCGGCGAGATCCCAGTCCTTGTCGGTGCGCACGACTTCAGCCGGCGACTTGTAGCCATCGGGAAATTCGACCTGGATCGCACCGGCCGCATCGCGGACGACGTGCCAATTGGTCACCACGAGGCCGAATTTGCCGCGGGCGTCGATCAGCGTGCCGCTGCCGTAGGAGACGCCGTCGCGCTCAGGAACGGTGATCCGACAGATGGCCGGATGGGCGGTCGCGGCGGGTGCTGCAGCGCTGCTTCCCGGCGAACCTGCACTCGGCGAACTGGCGGGACGCGTGACGGGGGGCGATCCCGTCCACCGCGAGGGGACCTGACGTACGGGAAATTGGCCCTGGGCCGTTCCCGCGAGGACAGCCGACAGAAGAGACGAGGCAACGAGGCCCAGCAATCCTGCAAGCCGCCTGCGCGCACGAATAGACCGCAAACGGCCGCTGCCGTCGGCGCAGGCCCGACGTGGATTGGCTACAGGGCTGGACACTACGTACCTCGAGATCCGCCACCTGAGGTGACGTGGCTACGAGGTAAATCGACGTAAAGGCAGCCCTGGTCGCAGCTTTGTGCGCAGGCGCGCTGTGATCCGCGCGATCGGCGGAACAGACATACGAGGTGTGGGCGATGCCTGCCGAACAAGCGCTATGGACGCTAGTACCGGAGGCCTGCAGACCACCTGAATCGAAGTCGCGGCGTTCGGTTCGTAGCGGTTGGTTGCGTTCTGCCGCCTACGACTCGACGTAGGCGTCGAACACACGGACTCGCTCCCATGTGGCCTTATTGCGTTCGATGAACTCCAAGTGCCGCGGGGCGATCTGGTAGGCGTCGTGCGCCTCGCGCGATTCAAACACGGTGTGGAGGGCGACGTCGAAATCGGTCTGATTCACCGGGCGGGTCAGATCGGGCACGAGCGTTCCTGCGGCAAAGAAGACAAGCCCCGGGTGGTCGGTGAGGTAAGTCCGGCAATCTTGGACGAGTTTGTTGATCGCCTCAGGAGTGCGCTCCTTGAGCGTGAAATAGACCATGTGGCCGAGCATGGGATCGATGACGTTTTCTGAGGGGGAGAGACGAAACGGGTGATTGTAAGGGGAATGCCCGCCGCGTGCTGCGACTGGGCAGCTCGCTTGCACAAGAAAACGAAGCACACCCACGGCGCCCGTGGGTGTGGCAATCTCGCACGAGGGCGGAAGCTCAGTCCAGCTCGCGCTTCTTTTTAAGCTGGCCGGCGCTGTCGTCGAACACGTCGAACCGTCGGCCACTCGCTTCGGGGCGGCGCTGCAAACCCGCCTTTTTCAGCAGCGATTCCTGCAAGACGGTCGTAATGTCCTCTTCATCGCTCGGCGGCGGACCGACCGCCCCCAATTCGTCGGGCGAATACTGGATCTTGTACTTGTGCCGGGCGATGGCGAGCGTGTCCCCGGGATTCAGCCGCTTACGCATTACGTGCGAGCCGTTGACTTTGGTGCCGTTCTGGCTGTTCAAGTCCTGCACGAACCAGTAGCCGTTTTCGAGCGTCAACTGGCAGTGCGATCCCGAGATATTCGTAAAGCGCAGGACGATGTCGCACGTCTCGCGGCGTCCGCAGACGAGCTTTTCGCGAAGGAGGGGAATCGGATCGCCGCCCCCCAGCGGCACAAGTTCACCGTAGTTGTCCATAGTCTGACCCTTGAGTGGGCCAGGGGCGCAGCCCTTGAGTGAGCTAGGAGCGCAGCCTATCATCGGCGCAGGTAGAGCATCCGCGCAGAGTTGGCCACGCTTGCCCCTGTCTTGTTCCACGAAGTACGAATCATCGCGTAGCTTTCCACAGCCTACCTGGGGGGTATCTTGGCGTCAATCTTTCCTGCCCTCGATCGGCCAAAACCCGACTGGCGCGGAGCAGGACTTCGCTATTTCAGCCTCGGATTTTACTTGCGCGAGCGGTTCGGCGGCCGGGTGCAGAAGGTGAGCCTCGACGCCGGGTTTACCTGCCCCAATGTCGACGGCACCGTGACCACCGGCGGCTGTACGTTCTGCGACAACCGCAGTTTCAGCCCCAGCCGGCGACAGCCGCGTCTGAAAATTGGCGGCCAACTCGACGACGGCATTCGCCGGCTGAAGCGACGTTATGATGTCGAGCAGTTTATCGCCTACTTCCAGCCGGCGACGAACACCTACGCACCGGTCGACCGGCTGCGCCCGCTGTACGAGTCGGTCTTGGGCGACTCGCGGGTCGTCGGCGTGGCAATCGGGACGCGTCCCGACTGTGTGCCCGATGACGTGCTCGGCCTGCTCGAAGAACTGGCCGGGCGGACGTACCTGTCGGTCGAATATGGCATTCAGACGATGCACAATCGCTCGCTTGACTGGATGAATCGCGGGCACCATCACGACGCGACGATCGACGCTCTGGCCCGCAGCCGAGGACGCGGCTTTGAGATCTGTGCGCACCTGATCCTCGGCCTGCCGGGTGAAACGCCGGCTGATATGCTGGCGACGGCTCGCGAGGTAGTCCGACTCGGTGTGGACGCGGTGAAGATCCACAATCTGTACGCGGTAAAGCGAACGCCGCTGGCCGATCAGGTCGAGCGCGGCGAAGTAACGCTCATCAGCCGGGCCGACTACATCCGCACGCTGGTCGACATTCTGGAGATCCTGCCGCCAGAAATAATCGTTGAGCGCGTCAGCGGCGACGCTCCGGGCGACTATTTCATTGGTCCTTCGTGGTGCCTCGATAAGCCGGGTGTCCTGCGGGCGCTCGATGCAGAGTTGACGAGGCGGGATACGTGGCAGGGGAAGAGGGCATTGGGAGGCTGATTCGGCACCCATCCGCGCGCGTGGTCAATCGATCTATCGAACGGGCCAAATCTACAGCACCGTTCACGGGGCTTTACTGCTGAGGCCGCCGTCTACTGCGGCTCAGGCAATTGGCGGACCACGCAGCGAGTCCCATTTCATGGGGCTTCTCCGCGGCATTAGTATCCGTCGATTGTTTCGGCTAAGGACACGATTGCAGAAGCCCCGTGAGCGGGGCTGGACTCAACGGATCGTTGTTGCCGTCGACCCGGTGTAAGCCGCCGGGCCTGAACTGGGAAAGGGGCGTGAACGCCCCTGGCCACAGCCCCGCCAATGATTGTCGATGCTTCTAGGTGCCTTCCAATCGTATCCACGCGCCGAGCGCGCACGAAAAAGCCCCCGGGCAGTTCAGGATGGCTGACCGGGGGCGGCGTGGTGTGGGAGCGAGGGCTGGCTCGGAGTGACCTGCTGGTCGACCGAACGGCGTCAGGATGGAGGGATCATGTTGCGGGCTCAGGTTGCGGCGCTCGCGGCAAAAGACGGAAGTTAGCAGTTCATCCCCGGCGAGGGGAGCCTCGGTTCACACACTCGGCGTCACCTGCCAGCAGCTCCGGGAGAGCCGCTGGCGAGTTTTCAATAAGTTCGTCAGCCGGTCCGAGGGAGCCGCGGAAGTGGGTGGGCGAGGGAAATGACCTCGCACCACTCGCCGCAGGACGTGTTCGCGGACCGGACTGACGAGCAGCTGTAAGCTCCGGAGAATTACCAAGCGTAGGTAAATCCGGCATAACCGCCGTGCAGGATCAGGCTGCCGGTGGTCTGGATCGAGGCGATCCCGTCGACATTCTGAAAGTTCGACTGGGCGACGTTATCTTCGGCAATCGCCACACCCGAGAGGGCGAGTACACGGTAGCCGAAGTCGAAGCTCCAGTTGGTATTGATCGCGTAGCGACCGCCGAGGTCGAACTGTCCAGCCAGCGACAGGTCGCAGTCCGACGCGTCGAACTCGTACTCGTTGCCGCTGAACGGACCGTTGTTCAGCGTCGCATTGCCGGCCGAGCCGGAAATCTGTTGCTGCATCTGGATGTCGTTGCCGTAGACGCCGAACTTCGAGATCGCATATGCCTGCAGACGGTTGGTGATGCAGTAGTCGAGGCCCACGCCCATCTGGAAGCCGTACAGGTTGTTCTGCAGGCCGACGCCGTAGTTGAGCTGGTCCACGTCGCTCCCGTCGAACGAGTTGCTGTTGGGATTGGTGCTGTAGAGCCAGTCTTCGGTGTAGTTGATGTACCGGAAGCCGGCCAGCCAGCCGAAGCCCCACCGCTCGCCGCAGCCCGTGCCGCAGCAGCCGACGCGTCCGCAGCCGAGCGGACCGCCGTAGTTGCCGATCAGGTTCACCTCGAGGCTGTGGAAATCGTGATCGAACGACAGCCGCTGGGCCGCCGCGCCCTGAAAGTAGGTGTTGCCGTCGGCGCCGTTGTAGTCGAGATCGCCGAAATCGATCGTCGAGTTCAGATCGCCCGTGGCCGTCACCGTGCCAGGAGCGGCGTACAGTCCCCAGTAAACCACCTCCAGGCCGCTGTTGCAGCCGCAGCCAAAGCACCAGCCGCCGCCAAGCTCAAAGCCGCCGTGCCACAGGTTGCCGTATTCAGGCGAGCAGAACAGCAGTTCCGGCTCGAACGTCGTCGCATCGACCGCTGCGACGAACCCGCCGTTTTTCACGCGGGTCATGGCCAGGCCATTGGCATAGATATAGTGGTTCGGGCAGCAACCCGTGGCACAGGGGGCTTCGCAGCCGCCGACGCCGGTCGTGCAGCTATCCCAGCCCCCCTTCATGGCGTTCTGATAGTCAGGGCTGATCATCGGCTGATCGCTGGGACTCGCCACCGCCGGTTCGGGGACGGGCTGTCCGGTTCCGTACCAGACCGACTCGCGACTGGCAGTCTGTGCGACCGGGAATTGGTCAGCCGCGGGCTGGGCCGGAGCGTAGCCGGCAGGCACCGGAATCGGAAAGAGTGACGGAGCTTCGGCATATTGGGCCCAAGCTCGCTGCGGGATCCAGGCACTGCTCGTCAAACATGCCAAACCAATGGCGCACGCCACGCGTCTTGCGTGAAAGGACAACATCGCACACTCCTTGCAGGTTTCGATCCGTCGACTCGCCGGGCCTCATCCGTTGAAGCGCGGCCGAGGGGCATCTTGCACCGTCAGGCGGGAACATCCCGTTCCCTTGTGGATGGCATCCGTTCCACGAGTCCCGCA
>JALORD010000606.1 GCA_025459145.1 Pirellulaceae bacterium
TGGACGGGGGGGATGCCGGCGGACCGGACATCACGGCCGAAGCGGTGGGCGCAGTGACGAAGCTCGAGGCGGCGCTTGGAATCGGGACGAGCGCTAACGGGCTGGACCTCGCCGTGCAGCAGCTGGTCACCCAGACCACCCACAGCGACCAGTACCTGAGCGAATTGGACAACCTCGCGGGGCTCGACCTGAACGCCGGGACCGGCACTATCGGGCTCACCGCCGGCGGCCAGATTCAGGATAGCGATAGCAGCGTTGATATCGTGGCAAATGGTCTGGTGCTGAAGGCGCAGGGTGCTGGCAATTCGGCGCAGCCCCTACGGACAACAATTAGCCGCTTGGAGGCGGTCGTGGACGACGGCGGGCTCTTCCTGGCGAACACCGGAGAGCTCGAAGTTGGCGGAGTGTCGGCGGAGTTGGCCGGGATTGCATCGGCGAATGGATCGGTCGGGATCGCGGCCGCCGGTTCGCTGCGGGTGAGCGAGACGATCGCGATCGCCGGTATTGGCACGCTCGAGCTCAATGCCACGGGAGACATCCTCCTCGCGGCACTGGTTGCTTCGGACGCGGGCAATATCACGCTCGCCGCCACACGAGATATCGTGTCAGCAGATAGCAGCCCGACGGTTGGTACGCACGTCCTCCAGACCACCAGCGGTACGATCTGGCTCCAAGCCGATCGTGACTCGTCGGGAGGTGGGACGATTCGGTTCGCGGGCAACATCGACGTCGGTACCGGAAAGGTGATCTTTGACTTTCCTGACGCAGATGGTGAGCTGAGTGGCTCGATCCAAGGCGCGGGCGGATTGGTGAAACAGGGTGCCGGCACGCTGACCATCACCACAGCGAGCACTAATACCTATCTCGGCACCACCGACTTGCTGGCCGGGAAGATGCGCGTCGATGGCACGATTGGCGCCCAGGCAGCGGCCGGAACGTTCTTCCTGGCGGGTAACACGTTGCTCACAGGGGGCGGTGTGGTAAACGCCCCGATCCTGGCCAGCAGTACAACGGCGCGGATTGAATCGCTGGGCGATCTGACGGTGGGCGACGGTTCATCGCAAGGCTTCGGGTTCGCGGGGACGCTCCTCGTTGCCAGCGGCGACAACCTGACGATCCGGGACGCGGATCTGGCGCAGCTTGGGACCTTCACCCACATCGCGAGCGGCGGCAATCTAACGGCCTTGCAGGGAGTCGAGGTCGGCAGCGGCGAACGATTGGCGGGGAGCGGCGCGGTGAACGGCAACGTCATCGTGTTGCCGGGCGGAGAGGTTTCCCCCGGTTCAAGTCCCGGCATCGTTAGCACGGCCCGCGGGGATGTCGTCCTGCTGGGCGGCGCGATCTACGTTGCCGACGTCAATGGCACTCTGGCCGGCGCCCAGTACGACCAAATCAACGTGCAGGGGACGGTCACCGTATCCGGGGCCATTCTAGCGCTCGCCGGAGGTTCCTTCCGCCCGTCGGATGGAACCGTCTTCACCCTGCTCCTGAACGATGACGCCGGCGGAATCGCCGATCCCGTCGTGGGACAATTCGTTGGACTGGCGGAAGGGGCGACTCTGCGATTCGGCGGCATCGAGGCCACGATCAGCTACGTGGGGGGAACCGGCAACGACATTACCCTCACGGTCACGGACCGGTTGCGACTTGTCCGGACGATATCCCCGGATGCGGTCGTCGTCGTCAATGACGGCACCGGCGGCGGGGGGGCCGCCTCGTTCACGAGAAAGACGGAATCGGCGCCTGTCATTTTTCTTGAGGCGACGCGTCCCGTGGCGAATGCCCAGGCCGCCGATGTTCGCCCGCAATCGCTCGAAAGCCGCGCCGTGGAGCGGCTGCGCGTGTTTCTCAAAGTGGTCGACGAAGTGACCGGCGACGAAGAAGGCAGTGCGGTCGAACTCGATCCGCGTGTGATCGACGACGTCCTGGGCTTCTTCCAGAGAGTCCGCTTTCCCAACGGCAAGTATCGAATCTATCTTCACGAAGCGGGCCGCGCGCCCCGGCTCATCATCGAAATCGCGATTCGCGACGGTCAGGCCGTTTCCCCCGAGAACATTCCGGCCCCCGCAGAGTCGCCGCCTCCCGTCGAGCAACCGGAGGCGCCTCCCAGCAACCGTCCGGCCGACAATCCGGCCGGAGCCGTCGGAGATGCAGGCGAAACGACGCCCGCGAATGTGTCGGAGGGCGGCCTGCCGACCGACGATTCAGCCGGCATTGAATTGCCAGCCGCCCCTCGGGAAAGCGAGTTGCCCTCGCCTTCCCGGCATCGCTGGTCCTACGCCTCGCGGGCGCTGGCCGCCAGTCTCGCAGTTACCACCGCGGTCCCCACAGCATCTGGGCTAACGCGGCGGCCACTCGCCGATTCGTCCCGGATTCCACGGACTCGCTTTCGCACTCGATTCTACCCACCTCCTTTGCCGCCAAGCTAATGTGGCGGCATATCGGCAAGGATCTCGCCGACGGCCATCGCTGTGATCGGAGCCTTCCGTGCTGACCTGTCCTTACTGCAAAAATCCCCTTCGCGACAGCGACGTCGCGCGTGAAGTCTGTCCCCACTGCCAGCAATCGGTGCGGCCAGGGCTGGGCACGATCGATTCGGATAGCGGGGGTGTGACGCTCGTCCTCCCACCCGAGGCGGCCCGTCGCGACAGTACGATCACCAGGGAGGGCACGACGACGCAGGCTGACGCGCCGCGTCCTTCGCCAATACTGGACTCGGCCGACGAAACTCCATCGACGGGCGTCCGGGGGATGGATCGGACACTTGATTCGGCGGAGAGTTTCGCGGCTGCGAACGACCCGCGGGTCACCCGAACCTTCGAGTCGACCGACGTGCCGAATCCGACCGGCAGCAGTTCTGCGCCCAGCGATCCGCTCGACTCGCCGCGGAAGAGCGGCTACGACGCGACGCTCGATTCTTCGGTTGCCAGCGATCAGCCGGGTGTCAGCTGGCATGAATCGGCTGATTCTTCGCCGGCGAACCCAAGCCGCGACAATGCGGGTAAAGCCTCCGACTCGCCGCGG
>JALORD010000156.1 GCA_025459145.1 Pirellulaceae bacterium
ACCGAAGATCCGACGAACAACTTCCTGCCCGACTACGGCCGGATCGCCCACTACCGCTCGGCAGCCGGGATGGGGATCCGCCTCGATGCAGGAACGGCGTTCAGCGGGGCGACGGTCAATCCGTTTTACGACTCGATGCTGGTCAAGGTGACGGCCCGCGGCCGGCGGTTCATCGACGCCTGCCGGCGGATGGAGCGCTGCCTGCAGGAATTTCGCATCCGCGGGGTGAAGACGAACATCCAGTTCCTGATCAAGCTGATCACCGAGCCGGTGTTCGTCGAAGGGGTTTGCACGACGCGGTTCATCGACGAAACGCCGGAGCTGTTTACGCTGCCGCGGCGGCGCAATCGGGCCACGCGGCTGCTCACGTATCTCGGCGAGATCGCCGTCAACGGGCACCCGCACGTCAAGGGACTCCCCAAGGTGACGCGCCGCGGGGCTGCCCCGGTGCCGGCAGTCGATATCGCGCGGCCGATTCCGCCGGGCACGCGCGATCGGCTGAAAGAGCTTGGTCCCGAAAAGTTCAGCCAGTGGATCCTGAAGCAGAAGCAGCTCCTTTTGACCGATACGACGTTCCGCGATGCGCATCAGTCGCTGCTCGCGACGCGTCTGCGAACGCAGGATCTCGTGAACATTGCCGACGTGTACGCCCGCGAGGCGAGCGGCCTGTTTTCGCTGGAAATGTGGGGCGGGGCGACGTTCGATACGGCCCTGCGGTTTTTGAAGGAATGCCCCTGGCAGCGGCTGGCGGACATGCGCGAGCGGATACCGAACATCCTGTTTCAGATGCTCTTCCGGGCGAGCAACGCCGTCGGCTACGCGAGCTATCCCGACAATGTCGTTCGCGAATTCTGCCAGGAAGCGGCCCAGACCGGGATGGATATTTTCCGGATCTTCGATTCGCTCAACTGGGTCCCCAACATGCGGGTCGCCATGGAGGCGGTGCTGAAGACCGGGGCGATCTGCGAAGCGTCGATCTGCTACACGGGGGACATCCTCAACCCGGCCCGCGACAAGTACACGCTCCAGTATTACGTCGATCTGGCCAAGGAACTCGAAAAGCTCGGGGCGCATATCCTGGCCATCAAGGACATGGCCGGCCTCTGTAAGCCCTACGCCGCGGAGCTCTTGGTCAAGACGCTCAAGCAGGAGATCGGCATCCCGATCCACTTCCACACGCACGACACCTCCGGAATGCAGGCGGGGGCGATCGTCAAGGCAAGCGAGGAGAAGCTCGATATTGCGGATGGCGCAATGGCCTCGATGTCGGGGGGCACCAGCCAGCCGAACCTGAACGCCGTGGTCGAAGCCCTGCGGTTTACCAAGCGGGACACTGGCCTCGATGGGCACAAGCTGAGCGAGATTTCCGATTACTGGCAGGGAGTCCGCGAGTTTTACGCCCCGTTCGACAGCGTCCAGCAGCCCGCCACCGCGGAACTTTACAGCCACGAGATGCCGGGCGGGCAATACACGAACCTGCAGGCGCAGGCTCGCGCCCTGGGCCTCGCCGAGCGGTGGCCGGAAATCTGCCGCGTGTATGCCGAGGCGAACCAATTGCTCGGCGATATCGTGAAGGTGACGCCGAGCAGCAAGGCGGTGGGGGACCTGGCGCTCTTCATGGTCGCCAACGGCCTGTCGGCGGATGACTTAGTGAGCGGCGAGCGCGACCTGGCGTTTCCGGAGTCGGTGATCGATCTGCTCTCGGGCATGATGGGGCAGCCCCCCGGCGGCTGGCCGAAGAAGATTCAGCAGCGGATACTCCGCGACCGCAAGCCGGTGAAGGGGCGGGCCGCGGCCGGACTGCCGGCGGCCGACTTTGCCGCCGCGGGCGAAAAGGTCCGCACGCTGATCAGCCGCGAACCCAAACGCCGCGACATTCTCTCGTACATCCTTTATCCCAAGGTGTACGAGGAGTATGCGGCGCACGTCCGGCAGTATTCCGACACCAGCAAGCTGCCGACGCCGGTCTTCTTCTACGGCCAGGAGTCGGGCGAGGAAATCTCGGTCGATATCGAAGAAGGGAAGACGCTGATCATCAAGTTCCTGACGATCAGCGATCCGCACGCCGACGGGACGCGGACGGTCTTCTTCGAGCTCAACGGACAGCCGCGGGATGTGAGCATTATCGACAAATCGCTGGAAGGAGTGGCAGCGGTGGCAGTGAAGGCCGACGCCTCGGATCCGAAGCAGGTCGGCGCGAGCATGCCGGGGATGGTCGTCACCGTCGCGGTCAAGCCGGGCGACAAAGTGACCAAGGGCCAAAAGCTATTCACGCTGGAAGCGATGAAGATGGAGACGACGATCCAAAGCGACGCGGCCGGCGTGGTGGCCGAAGTCCTGGTCAAACCGGGGAGCCGCGTCGAGACGGGGGATCTCTTGCTGCGGATGGAGTGAGGTTCGGAGGTCAGGCCTCTCGGCCAGAGAAGCCAGTGCCGACGCAACGTGGTCCGATGGTCCCCATCGGACAAATGGCTGATCCGAGGCAGGGTGGCCAAAGTTTGTCCGCCAACCTTGGCCTGCAGGAGGAATCCGGCAGCAGGTTGCAGCCGCCGCGACGATGATATGGATTGACGCCAGAAACTGCCGCAAGCTGAGAATCAGGTCCGCGGGTTCCCGGCGCGCTGCCCGCCTCCCCTTGGTCTAAGCAAAGCGACCGCACCAGCACGCATTGCCTGGCAACCTCGCCAGGCAATCTCTCCGGGCATGCCACTTTCCGGCCCAGGTAGGCGACCAGCCGTGGCCACCCCGCGTCCGCGGTTCCGGAGCCCGGCGGGCACTTCTTCAAACTGCCTTAAGGATTCGCCAAGCTGGACCGCTTTGCGGCGCTGCCGGGGAATGCCCCGGAGGGCTGTGGGCCGGAAAGTAACGCGCTGATCGCCCAGCCGACGATGGCTCCCGCCGCCCCCCCGACCGGAATGCCAATCGCGGTCCCGAACAGCGAACCCGCGTTGGCGCGGTCGGTTCCCAGCGCCCGGGCCAGGTTGGTGAGGAATTGCTGATAGGGGGGAGGGGTCCTAGGGGTGTTCTCCATCGACATCTGAAACGGCCGGCTGCTGGCCAGCCCCCCGATTGCCCCGACGGGGAGCCCGATGACTATACCCAGGACCAGCCCGCCTAGCACCAGCGGTCGCGATTTCATGGGAGTGCCTCGGTCGATGAACGGCAGTTGCGAGCTGCCCGGGGTAACGCCTCTGCATTCTAATCCGGGGCAGTGGCATCCCGCGCGGACGTCGGCCACAATTCGGGCGCGGCCGGGAGAGGGGACGCGGCCTCCGCTTGGCCCTGTCCCAGCGACCGCGCCGCCATGGCTTGCGGGATAACCTCGCAAAGAATGCCTCTATCAGGCCAAAGTTGGCGACCAACTTTGGCCACCCCGCGCCGCCGCGGTCAGGCGCAGCGGCTGGTTAGGCCGACCTCAACGCTGCGGCGTGCGATCGGCACCGTAATCACACCAATGGCAGGTTATGTCTTTGATGTAAGTCTTAAAGCCGCACTTGAGGTTCGTGCAGCACCAAAGCTCAATCTGGTCAAGAGAGCCAACTGCGATTGCTTGAATCTCCTCTGGAGTCAATGCGATGTCCCAGACGTATGGCGAGTTATCCTTGAGGTGAACAGAGAAATAGAACCGGCCCGAGCCATCGTCCAAAAGGCCGCCGCACAGAGGGCCCACTTGAATGCCATCGTCGAGGGGTACGGTCGTAAGTTCGTCGCCATCCACGATCATTCTTTGCACGTCCCCCAACGAAGCGATGACCTCCGACGGAAGCTTAACCGGCTGCAGAATCCTCGGTTTGGGCTCCACGTGTGGAAATCCTCCGCCACCTAACTATTGATTATCGTGCGCCGATGCGCGATACCATCGGGGTGTCCACGGAGCAATTCAAGCGCGCAAAGAAAGTTTCGGTGAGATGCTCTCTCCATTGCATTATCCGAACTAGCCCTTGCAGCCTGATCTCGCGGAAGCGTCGGTAAGCGGATTTCATTTGCCACCGCTCATCGTCATTGGACCACCCCATTCTGGCTGCGGCAAGCTAAGCCGAATGGCGAATTTCAATCGGCAGTTTGGCGTTCCGGGCGGGAAGTCCGAGCCGCGCCGCACTGTTCACGGGCCAGTTGTGGTCCTGCTGCCGACTCGCGGCATCGTCCTACGCGCGGCTATTCCGCACTCGACCGCGAGCCATCCGGCGAGCCGCCGATGGGGTGGCCGGCGGGTAAGGGGCGGCCGGCCGTCAGGTAGCCCAGCTTGAAGAGTTCCGCCTTGAGCGCCCGGAATTCGTCGAAGCTGTCCGGGTAGACCCAGATCGTGACGGTTGTTTGCTGCGGCGGCATGGCGCCGATCCGGCTGCGGAACTCGCTCCCTGGCTCGAGCGCCTTGGCCAGCGGCACTCCTAGATTCTGCTCGGCATCGACGAAGTATAGTTTTTCGAGTTCGACGCGCGACTGCGTGGCGACCCCCAGGCGGGTCTGCGTCTCGACCTCGGCCCGCCGCAGGATGTACCGCGCCCCGAAGCCATTGACCACCGGGAGCGACATTTCGGCCCGGGCTGTGTCGCGAAGTTTGCCGACGTGGCCCGGCGCGTCGGCCTTCAGCCGCTCGAGCATTTCGTCCCAAGGAACGTACGCGACCTTGCCCCCGAGCAGGCGAAAATGGATCTCGCGGCCGAAGACGGTCTTGGCCATCGGCGTGGGGAGATGTTCGAGGACGGCCGGCGAAGGCTTCGTAAGAGCGGTCTGGCTCGCGTCGAGGCGGGCCATTTCGGCGCGGGCCTGACTGAGTTGTTCGACCAGGTCGTAGCTCTTGCGGGCCTGCTCGTCGAGCGCGGTGCGATGCTCGGCCAGCCGCTGTTCGGCGATCGTCACGAGCAGCTGCACGCGGTTGCGTTCCGCCTCGCGGCGGGCCGCTTCGATGCTGGCGTCTTTGATCTTCTGGTCGAGTTCGCTGATGCTCGCTTCGACGGATGCGGCGGCCGCCTCGGCTCCCGCTACATCGATGGTCGGAACGGGCTCGGGAGCCGCGGTCTGTCGGGCCTTTTCCTGGGCAATGAAGCCTTTCTGCGCCTGCGCTCCGACCACCATCACCAGGATGATGAGAATCCCCACGAGGTTGGCGACCACGTCGAGGAACGAGTCGTGCCCCGGGTCTTCAGCGGTTTTGCCCGCGCGTCGCTTCATGGCCGCTTTCTTTCGATTTCGAACCCGCTCCCCTCGAGGCCGCGCACCAGATCGGCATAGTGCCGCTCGGCATCGGGGGCCACTTCGATCTGCAGGATCGGCTTCCAGTAGCCTCCTTCGACGGCGAGCCCCCACGATTTCATTTCGAGCTGGACCGTCTCGACGAACTGGTCAAGTTCCGCTTGAGACATCTGCGGCGAAATCTTGATCTGTTCGGCCGGACGGCTGACGCCCCGTTCGGGAACCAGCACCAGCCGATCAAGCAGCACGACGACCTGCAGCGGGCGCGTGATGCCGGTGCTCCTGCTGGTCGCGCCCGAGAGTCCCCAGTTGCTGCCGCGGCCGCGACCCGAAGCGACCGGCGAACCGCTGCTCGCGCTGCCCTGACTCGACGAACCGCTGCCCGAGGATCCTCTTCGGGACGATCCGCTACCGCTGGCGGCATCGCCGCTCGTCGAGCCGGCGCTGCCGGCTGTGGAGCCGCCCAGGCTCGGGCCTCCCATGCTGCCCGGGCTCGATCCTCCTGCGCCGCCCGAACCGCCTGCCGAGCCGCCGGAAGATGAGCCTGTTCCGTCTGCCTGGCTGCCTTGTGTACTGCCGCCCTGCGAACCGCCAGCAGATGCACCGTTGGCCGCGTAGGGGCCTGCGGCACCAGAGCCGCCGGACCCCGAGAATTCACCCGGCGGCAGGCCGCCGCTGGCGGGGCCGCCCGTGAAGCCTGGGAATCCGCCGGACGATGCCAACGAAGATTCGCCCGTCGGCGAGCCGAGCTGCGGTCCGCCGGTGGAGCTCAGTGAACCGCCGCCGCCCGGGCCGCTGCCTGTGCCGCCGCTGCCGCTGCCGGTTCCGCCCGATCCGCCGCCGATGCCGCGGCCGCTGGATGCGCCGATTCCCGAACTGCCGAAGGCCTGCGTATTGAGCCCCGGCACGGCTGCCGGGTCGAACGTCGTGAGCGGTTCCTCCCCCTCGAACTTGCGGGGCATTTTGGCGATGAGCGATGCCTGTCGCTGCCGGGCTTCGGCCACCGATCGCTGCAGCTCCTGAGCCAAATGGGGATCGGCCTCGCCGTAGTCGAGCCGCTTATTATCGTCGATCAGCTCATAGCCGAATTCGTCATCCCATCCGCGAAGCGCTGAGCGCGCCGCGCCATAGGCCACGACGCCGCTCGGGCGTACGACCAGGAGCGGATAGGGCTCTCCCGCCTGGCTTCCGGTCGCCCGCAAGTGTTCGCGCACGGTGCGCAGCGCCCGATCGAGCGGGTTGCCGGGTCCCATCGGCCCGTTAAAGTCCTCGGGGCGAAAAACGATCCCCTCGGGCTGCAGGACGATTCCCTCAGCCCGGCATTCGATGTAGATGGGCCGCCGCCGGGTGCCGTTCGGACCATCGTACGGAATGAGGGCAAACCACTTTTCGGCAGCCGCCTGTTTCTGGCGAGCTTCTTCGATTTCGCGCTGTTTTCGCTCGATTTCGGACTGCAATTGGGCCAGTTCCTGCTGCGCAGCGGCTTGCTCGTCCGACTGAAGTTCGTCTCCCGAGTCGATTGCCTGCGCCCGCTCGATCAATTCGCGAGCCCGCGCCTGCAGCGTGCTCAAGTGGTCTTCCAGATATGAGAGCTTGGCCCGCGAATTGGCAAGTTCCGTTTGCTTTTCGGCCCGCTGTGATTCGAGCACTTCGCGGCGCCACTGCGCGTCGTCGTAGGCCTCTTGCGCCCGGCGAACTTCTTCGGGATCGGGCGCTTGGGAAGCGTGCGCAGCGACGTGCGAACGGGCCTCGACCTTGGCCTGCGCCGTGAACAGCACGAGCAGGACGATGAGCGAGCCCAGCGTGCAGATCAGCACCGCCAGGAACGGAAACAGCGCGACCTGGATATTTTGTCGGCCGGCTTTCCGCTTCATGCAGCGCGGCCTTTCCCGTGCGAGGCCTTGAGCTCGATGTGTTGGCCATCGGGCCGGCCCAGCCGCGCGTTGAGCAGATGAATCGCGGCCGCCAGGCTCATCACCGTCTCTTCAAAGTTCTTCGATCCGGCCAGCGCCGACAGGTTGTCGTTGAGAGCCCGCTCGAGCTGGACGACGTCGCCCGCGGCCCGAATCGCCTGGGTCATCAGCTCGCCTTGCTTGACCATTTCGACCTGCTGGGCGTGCAGCAGGCGGGCGTTGTGCGAGAGGGCCGTTTGCCATTGTTCCCACCGCTGGGTCAATTGTTCGGCCGAAGCCTGTTCCGATTTGGTGAGGTGCGCCGCATGCTGGGCGAGCGACTGACTGAGCGCGGTCCCGAGCGCCCCCTGCAATTGTTCGGTCGATTGGCGCGAGATCCGCTGCCATTCGTCGTGGGCTGCCGAGAGCGCTTTCTGCCATAGTTCGACCTGCCGCTGGACAAGGCTTTCGGTCGCCTTGACGACGGCCTGCCCCATCCGCTGGACGGCGGCGATTTGCGGATCAGAGACGCTCCCCACCACTTCGAAACGGCCCGCCAGTTCCTGCAGCACCCGGCTGTCCACCGTGGCCAAGAGCCCCGATTCCCAGCGGTCGAGAGCAAACTGCAGGAACATCAGCACCATGGCAAAGCAGAGTGCGATGGCGGTCGAGTCGAACGCGACATACAGCCCGTCGGTCAGACCTTTGATCGCGGTTTCCAGACTTGTGGCCAGTTCGTTGGCGTCGAGTTGTCCCAGGGCCTGTGTGATGCCCACGACCGTTCCCAGAAACCCGAGCATCGGAATCGCCCAGACGATAATTCGCACGAGGCCGTAGCTATCGTGTGCCCGGTCCGCGTCCTGGTCGGACAGATTCTGCAAATCCTCTTCGAGCGTGTCGGCCGAACCCTTGCGTTCGACCGTTTCCAGCGCGGCACAGAGCCGGTTGCCCAGGTACGTTCCGCGGAGCGCCGTCTTGTCGGCCAGACGGTCGAGCCATTCGCTCGCCTTGCTGACGGGCTGCCCCATTGCTTGATCGGCGATCAGGTCGCTGGACAACGCCGATTGTTGCCCGAGGAGGTTCCAGACCTTCTGCAGGAGCGCCGCCAGCCCCACGGCGAACAGTCCTACCTCGACCATATTGATCGGGTGGCCGGCGAAGTACCGCAGCGCGAGCGGATGATTCAGCGGGCCGCGGAGCACGAGGTACAGAAAGCCCCCAGCAGCCGCCGCACCGAGCACGAGCGGCCAAGCCAGGCCGGCCAGCAATGAACCGCCGGAGTGTCGCTGATCCTTGCGTGACACGAGAGCATCCTTTCTCGCGGCGGGGCGCGGATATGCCGCACACCCTTCCGTCTAGCCAATCGTAAAGATCGTCGTGATCGTTACAGCTTAATGAGCCAATGAGAGGAGAGAACCGCCTCAGCTAGCACGAACCGGCTGCTAGCGGGCGATCCTCCTACCCTCACGTAATATGGTGGATTACCTGAGCGAGGCTTTTCCGCCAAGAGCAGCTTGCCAGCAAGCACGCCACAATCGGCAAAGATTGCCAAAGTCGGCTGCCTCTGTTCGCCGATGTTAAGGCTTGTCGAGATGCCGCTCGGCACACTCAGCAGCGACCCAACTCAGCAGGGTCGGAGCTCAGTCAACGAACAAGTTCCGTTTGGAATTCCCGGGGGGGATGATTGTCCGGGCCGACCTTCCAAGGTCGCCCGGACTTTCTCATTTCTTGGTACATCCCAGCCGCTCAGAATCCCAAGTACAGTCCGAAACCGGGACTGCGGTAGTACATTCCACTCGAGGGGTAGTAGCCGCCGTAGGGAACAACCGGGCCGCCATAGACGGGGCCGCGATAGTACGACCGGACGGGAGGTCCGCCGTAGTAGCAGTGCGGGGCGTGACCGTGGCCGTGCCCCCAGCCGCCGCCGCGGTAATAGTTCCGACTCGGCCCATGAGCTTCCGCCGTGCTGGCGAACATGCCGCCGAGTGCCAGAACCAGAAAGGCCGCCGCTCCCAAGACAAATTTGCGCATGACGCTAGCTCCTTGTGACCTGAACCTTGAATTGATCCCGTGCCAGGATCCTGGTAACCGTGAATCCCCGTGAGTCCGCAACCCCGCACGAGTTTGCGGCCCGTGTGGCAGTAGAGGGGCAGAAGCTGTGCCGAAATCGGCGTCCAAGAGCGCAACGCTCAGCGCCACAATGAGTTGCGGCATGGGGAGCCGAAGCAGCGGCAGATACGCCGACGAAAACGCGCCATCATATCGATATCAGGTTGATATCAATCCGATGTTCGGGCGGCGCGGGCCTAATGCTACGAAGCGCAAGATGCATGCCGTTGTGACGGCGGACATGCGGAATTTACGAAGCCAGTTCGCGGCAGGCGGCCAGTTCGCGGCAGGCGGCGGCGATTCCCGTCGCGTCGAGGCCGAGTTCGGCCAAGAGCTCGCCCCGCTCGCCATGCTCGATGAATCGATCGGGGAGGCCCAGGCGACGGATGCGGCTGGTGTCGAGACCCAGTTCGCAGGCCGTTTCGAGCACCGCGCTGCCAAAGCCGCCCGGGAGGCAGCCTTCTTCGACGGTGACGAGAAAGCCCGTCTCGCGGAGGGCCCGCTCGACCGCCTCGCGATCGACCGGTTTGGCGAATCGTGCATTGACGACCGCGATGTCGAGTCCCTCAGCCGCCAGCTTCTGCGCAGCGGAGAGAGCGTCAGACAATAGCGTTCCAAAGGCGAGGATCGTGCCGTCGCGGCCGGCGCGAATCGTTTCGGCTCGCCCGAGCTCGATCGGCTGCCGCGCTTCGAGCGCGATGTCGCTGGCGTTAGCTTTGGGATAACGCAAGGAGACCGGGCTGCTGTGCTTCAGCGCCCAATCGAGCATTGCCCGGGCGTCCCACGCGTCCCCCGGCGCCATGACGACCATGTTTGGGAAGCAGCGCATGTAGGCGATGTCGAACGCACCGTGATGCGTCGGGCCATCGGGCCCAGTCAGCCCCGCGCGGTCCATCGTGAAGACGACCGGCAGGTTTTGCAGGGCGACTTCCTGGAAGATCTGGTCGTACGACCGCTGCAGGAACGTGCTGTAAATGTCGACGATCGGCCGCAGTCCGGCCTTGGCCTGACCGCCGGCAAATGCCACGGCGTGCGACTCGCAAATTCCCGTGTCGAAAAACCGTTCGGGAAAGTCCGCGCGAATCTGTTCGAGCTTGTTCCCCTGGCACATCGC
>JALORD010000007.1 GCA_025459145.1 Pirellulaceae bacterium
CAGCACTTGCTCGCGGGTCGGGAGCTTGTCGAATATTTCCTTGAGCTGCAAGAGAGCCGGCTTGCCGCCGAGTTCGTAGATAATGTTCCGCTCGGCTTTGGTCACGACAAAATGCCGGCCGATCGGACGGCAGCCTTGCGAAACGACCGTCCGCAGCCGGATTGGGCCCGAAACAAGCACTGCGACGCACCCTTCGGCCAGCGTTTGTCTTCCCAGGAACAGTCGATTTTCGCCCGGCTCGGCCCCGCCGCTAGCCATGCCGCCAATGACGGGAATGCCCGGGCGGTCCTCGTTGAGCCGGTCGAGGAGCAGATCGGCCGGAAACGAGAACGGCTCGCCCAAGAGGAGCAAGAACGTTCCCTCCGGCCACTCGCCCGCCAGCTGGTCGGGCCATCCCTGAATGACGCCCCCTTCGCGAGTTCGCTCAAACTGCAGATGAAACGCCGACGTTTCGACTCCCGGCCAATGGGCGACCCACAGCGCCTGAGCGGCGATCTGCTCGGCGTCACCATAGGCTTGCGAAACGAACAGCACCGCGAGGTCAACTGAGCCGCCGACTTGTTCGCGCGCCGCGTGACAGATTTCCTGCAAGGCAGCCGCAGCTTCCTCGCGCGTCGAGAGTGCCGAAGCGCAGCGCATGGTGGAAGAGAGAGAGAGAGGCATATCCAACCCGTGGCCCGAGCGACAAGCGATGAGAGCGCTCGATCGATTCGTGCCTGACCTCGAGAATCGCCGCTGGAGACAGGCACAAGATCAGAACCGAGCAGCCAAGACTCCTGAATCATAGTCGTCTGGCGCGGCCGATGCTACCGGCAAAAAGATCGCGAGTGCGCGCTGGCCGCGTTCGCCGCGTCAAGACGATTCGACTGATCTTGTCGGAGAGCGCACGCAGCGTGGCGGTCTGGGAAGACACTATACTGAGCGCCGCGACTCGCGATGCCGCAGTTCCGCTCGGTGCTTGCGGACGAGTCGGTTCCTCTATCTGGGCGTCCCTTCCTGGAGATCCGACGATGCGGTACCTGACTTGGCTAATCGTATGGTGTGGGAGCTTGTGCGGGGCGTGTTCAGTCCTCGCAGCCCGGCCCAATATCCTGGTGATCGTGGGCGACGACATGGGGTATGCCGACATCGGCGTGCACGGCTGTCAGGATATTCCCACGCCGCATCTCGATTCGCTGGCGGCGCATGGCATCCGCTGCACTAGCGGCTACGTGAGCGGGCCGTACTGCAGCCCCACGCGCGCGGGGCTATTGACCGGCCGGTACCAGCAGCGGTTTGGCCACGAGTTCAATCCCGGCCCCGACCCGACTGGCGACATCGGCCTCCCGCTCACGGAAACGACGCTGGCCGATCGCCTGCAGAAAGCGGGTTATGCCACTGGGATGGTCGGAAAGTGGCATCTGGGCAATGCGGACAAGTTTCATCCGCTCAATCGCGGATTCGACGAGTTCTATGGATTCTTGGGCGGGGCCCGGTCGTTCTTTCCGCTGGCCGCCGGTAAAGGGGGGAATGCGGGCGTCAAGATGTTTCGAGGGAGGGAGGTCGTTCCGGAGGATCAGCCCTACACGACCGACACGTTTGCCCGCGAAGCAACCGCATTCATCGAACGCCACGCTCAGCACGAATGGTTCCTCTACCTGCCGTTCAATGCGGTGCATACGCCGATGCATGCCACCGAGAAATACCTGGCCCGCTTTGCGGAGGTCGAGCCCGCCAACCGGCGAACTTACTGCGCGATGATGTCGGCCATGGATGACGCGATCGGCGCGGTGCTGGCCAAGCTGGCGGAGCGCAAACTCACCGAGAACACACTGATTTTCTTCATCAGCGATAACGGTGGCCCGCCCGTGAACGCCTCGAACAATGGAACGCTTCGCGGATTCAAGGCCCAGACCTGGGAGGGAGGAATTCGGGTCCCGTTCCTCGTGCAGTGGCCGGGAAAGCTGCCCGCGGGGAAGGTGTACGACGAGCCTGTCATCCAACTCGACATCGGGCCGACAGCCCTGGCGGCCGTTGGTGCTGCCGCCGGCGACGCCAGGTTCGATGGCGTCAATCTGCTTCCATATTTCTCCGGGGAGGCGAGTGGCCCGCCGCACGAATCGCTGTTCTGGCGGTTCGGCGATCAGATGGCGATTCGCCATGGCAACTACAAACTCGTCAACGGACGAGGCGCAGCCGGTCCGATGCTCTTCGACCTGGCGGCCGACATCGGCGAGCAGCGCGATCTCCTGGCCGCGAAGCCCGAGGTGGCCAAGGATCTCCAGACCCGTTACGACGCCTGGAATGCCACGCTCGAAAATCCGCGATGGGGACAGCCCAACCGCCAACTCGGCACATTCAAGAAAAAGGCGGGACAAAACAAAGCTGGACAGAAGAAGGCAGGAAAGAAAACTCGAAGTAAAACCCAAGTCGATTGATTTGCCCGCCTCCCGACTTCACGCGCGGCGGCCAGCTCGTTCCTTCTCAATCGACTCTCCCCAGGCGTGCATGGCCATGAGCACTGGCTTGAGTTTGCGGCCCAGCGGCGTGAGCGAGTACTCGACTTTAGGCGGAATCTGCTCGTAAACGCGGCGGTGAATCACGCCGTCGCGCTCGAGTTCGCGGAGCTGTTTGGCCAGCGTCCGCGCGGAGACTCCGGCGAGCGCTTTGGCGAGTTGGCCGAAACGCTGGGTACCGTCCATCAGTGCATGCAGGACGAGCACCTTCCAGCGGCCGCCGATCACGTCGAGCGTCGTTTCGACCGGGCAGCCGGCTGTTTTTTTCTCGGGGCGCATCATCGAGATTCTACTCGGTAACCCATAGGTAACTACTTACACAGACGCCCATACTTGCTCATTCGCCTGTGCTGCTGGTAGAAGCCAGGGTACGAAGTCGCCCGGCGTCGTGCTACCCAGTGTCGTGCTTCCCGGCAGCCTTCGCTGCCCACTCCATTTCGCGAGGATTCTATGGCCGCTCTTTCCGATTCCCGGCTCTCGATCGACGATGCTGCCGTGCTCCTGGTCGATCACCAGGTCGGACTCTGTTCCCTGGTGCAGGACTATGCGCCGGACGAGTTCAAGAACAATGTGCTCGCCTTGGCCGATATTGCCAAGCTCTTCAAGCTGCCGACGATCCTGACCACCAGCTTCGAGCAGGGGCCCAACGGCGTCTTGCTGCCTGAGCTCGTGGCGATGTTTCCCGATGCGCCGTTTATTCCTCGTCCGGGACAGATCAACGCCTGGGACAATGAGGACTTTGTGAAAGCCGTGAAGGCGACCGGCCGCAAACAACTCGTCATTGCGGGCGTTGTCACCGATGTGTGTGTCGCATTTCCGACGTTGTCGGCGCTAGCGGAGGGGTACCAGGTGTTCGTCGTGTGCGATGCCTCGGGCACCTTCAACAAATCGGTCCGCGATGCGGCACTCATGCGGATGGCACACGCGGGCGCGGTCATGACCAACTGGTTCGCCGTCGCCTGCGAGCTGCAACGCGATTGGCGGCGCGACATGGAAGGTCTGGGAACGCTCCTCGCGAACCACCTGCCGGCTTACAAGAACCTGATGACGGCGTATAGCACGACCGCCAAGCGGTAACAGGCGTGCCCTGGCGAAAAGCGGCACGCGGACTGCTTCGGGACGAGGGCGGTCCTCCCGAAGCGGGACCGGAAACCGAGGAGCTGCGCCATGCAGGAGCCGGTTGCGACAGCGGCGAACGATACGCCCGAGGACGCCCCGATCACGGTGAACATCGTCCGCACCGTTCGCCACGGTCACCAGGATGCATTCGAAGGACTCGTTCGTCGGTTCATTCCCGTGGCGCTTACATTTCCCGGCCACCTCGGGGTGCATGTCGTCAAGCCGGCGGCCCGCGGCTCGCGCGATTACCACGTGGTGATCAAGTTCGCCACGACGGCCCAGTGGCGGAGCTTTCGCGACTGGCCGCCGTACGTGCAGTTTCGGGCCGAAATCGAACCGCTCCTCGAACGCGAGCCGTGCATTCACGAAATGGTGGGGCTTGAGAGTTGGTTTACGTTGCCCGGTGCTCCTGCCTTGCGCCCGCTGCCCAAATGGAAAATGGCGCTCGTGACACTCCTGGCCGTTTATCCGACCAGCCTGCTCATCACCACGCTGCTCAGGCCGCGGGTCACCCATTGGCCGCTGGCGCTTCAGAACTTGCTGTTTGCGGCCACGATGGTGGGTCTGCTCACGTGGCTTGTCATGCCGTTCGTCACGCATGTCTTGGCCCCCTGGCTCTATTACCCGGCCGATTCGGGCGACACTCCCCGCAAGGAATAGTCTGATGACCACGGCATCTGCGGCTCCCCAAGTCATTTTGCACAACGGCTCGATTCGCACGCTCGACCCGGCTCATCCCGAAGTGCAAGCGGTCGCCTTCGCGGGAGACAAAATCACCGCCATCGGCGGGAGTGCCGAGTTGCTCCGCCTGGGGGATGTCAAAACGCAGAAAATCGATCTGCAAGGCCGTACGGTCATTCCGGGACTCAACGACACCCATCTGCACCTGATCCGGGGCGGGCTCAATTTCAACATGGAGTTGCGGTGGGACGGCGTCCCGTCGCTCGCCGATGCCCTGCGGATGCTCCGCGAACAGGCGCGCCGCACGCCGCCGCCGCAGTGGGTTCGCGTCGTGGGAGGATGGTGCGAGCTGCAATTTGCCGAACGACGTTTGCCGACGCTTGCAGAGCTCAACGAGGCCGCGCCCGAGACGCCGGTGTTTGTTCTGCACTTGTACGACCGGGCGCTCCTCAATCAAGCCGCCTTGCGAGCCGTCGGATATACGAGGGACACCCCCGATCCTCCCGGCGGGCAGATCGAGCGCGACAAAGCAGGCAACCCGACGGGACTGCTCGTGGCCAAACCCAATGCGACCATTCTCTACAAGACACTGGCACTCGGCCCCCAACTGCCGCTCGACGACCAGGAGAATTCCACTCGCCACTTCATGCGCGAACTGAATCGCCTGGGAATCACCAGTGCGATCGACGCCGGTGGTGGATTTCAGAACTATCCTGACGACTACGCCGTCGTGGAGAAGTTGCACCGCCAAGGGGAGCTGACTGTCCGCATCGCGTACAACCTGTTCACGCAGCGGCCGCAGCAGGAGCTCGACGACTTTCGCCGTTGGGCCCGGATGACGAAGCCGGGAACTGGCGACCATTTCTACCGGATGAACGGCGCGGGAGAGATGCTCTCGTTTTCCGCGGCCGATTTCGAAGATTTTCTCGAACCGCGGCCCGAACTCGCCGCTACGCTCGAACAGGAATTGCACGCCGTAGTAAGCCACCTGGCCGCCAGCCGCTGGCCGTTCCGCCTGCATGCCACATACGACGAGTCGATCGGCCGATTTCTCGATGTTTTCGAGTCGGTTCATCGCGATATCCCCCTGACGGGACTGCACTGGTTCTTCGACCATGCCGAGACCGTCAGCACGCGGAATCTCGAGCGGATCAAGCGGCTCGGGGGCGGCATCGCGATTCAGCATCGGATGGCCTACCAGGGTGAGTACTTCGTGAACCGCTACGGGGCCAAGGCCGCGGAGCGGACGCCGCCGATTGCGGAAATGTTGCGGATGGGCATCCCCGTTGCCGCGGGAACCGACGCCACTCGAGTCGCCAGCTACAATCCCTGGGTTTGCCTCCACTGGCTCGTAACCGGGCAGACCGTCGGCGGGACGAACCTCTATCCCACAGCGAATCTCCTGAGTCGCGATGCAGCCCTCCGTCTCTTTACGCAAGCCGGCGGCTGGTTTTCTTCCGAGGAAGGAACCAAAGGTTCAATCGAAGTGGGGAAATTGGCCGACCTCGCCGTCTTGTCGGACGACTACTTCACGGTCGCGCCCAATCGCATCAAACAGATCGAGTCGTTGCTGACATTCGTCGGGGGAAAGGCTGTCTATGCGAGGGAGCCGTTTGAGTCCCTAGCGCCTCCGCCGCTGCCAGTGAGCCCCGACTGGTCCCCCGTGGGTGTTTACGGCGGGTACCACCGCGTCGCCGATAATGCGCCAGGTGCTCGATCACAACGAGCCATCGCCGAGCGGACCTTAGCCTCGCAAACTTCCCCGGCGGCGGTTCGGCACTGGCTCGACGCGCTGCTCAGCCGTGGCCGGCGGCCTTCGCATGGGGCCGGCCTGTGGGGGGAAGCAGGTTGCGGTTGTTGGGCCTTTTAACAATCGCCGGTGAGGTGTGGCAGTCACTTGGAGGCGGCAGCAACCGAAAATTCCGCTTCATTGATACGGCCGACATGATCCCGGAGGCGAACTTCCGCCGCGGAGCAGTTTCCGGGGCTTGTTGGTTTTGCTTTCGAGGCGGAATCGAAGTATCCATTTCATTAGGCCGCTTGGCTCCATTCGGGACAACGGTCCGCGCTCTTCGCGCCTCATCTACATGCCCTCGTCTGCCGCGCCCTACCGGTACTTCACATCGCTGGTTTAGCAAGCGGCCTTCAGCCCCCGGAGAATTCTCCCATGTGCTTCTATCCACCAAGGTTCCCGGTTTGCGCGCTGGGAACGTCGCTCCTGCGTCCAAAACTAGTGTCAATGCTGGCAGGCATCCTGGCATCGATCGCGCTTGTGCCCGCCACGGGACAGACCCAAGAGGGGACGCACGTCTGGCGTATCGAGGAGGAGTGGGAACTGGTCGTCGCCGATCCGGACTCGAGCACCGTCGGTCCCCAGGTGACCTGCACGATTTCACCGCGCGGCGACCTGGCGGGGCAGTACGCCACGTTCGACCTGAATCATCGTTCGGCCCCGACGTTCATGGCGGGCGGCGTGCACCTGCATCTGTGGCACGGCGAGTCGCGGACCGCGACGATCAGCCGAGGGAGCACTGCGGTGCTGGCCACTTCCAACGAAACGATCCGCTGGAAAACCGTGATGACGCTGCAGGACGGCGTGCTGACCGTCGATATCGACGACGGCACCTCCGCCACCTGGGGCGATTTCGGCAATAGCGTCTTGTACTCCGTCAACACGACGCTCACCAATCTCGACCTCTATTCCGCCGATGTTTCGGCCGCCAATTCGGGCGTAGGTTTCGCCTCGAATCGGGTTCAGTCGCTCAAGCTGAAGCGGGTCACGGGGCACCTGTCGACCGGCCAGACCGTGGTCGACTCGACCGAACGGGTCGTCCACTCGCTCGACTAGTCGCCCGCGCGGCGCCGCCGCTACTGCGTGCCCGAGAACCCTTCAGCCATTCCGCACGGGAGAGCATTGCATGAAAAAGCTTCCATCGCGCCAGCGCGCCAAACGACGGGGAACAATCCTCGTGCTGTCGGCCTTCCTGATGATCGTCATGCTGGCGGCGGTCGCCTTTGCGGTCGATCTGGGCTACGTCTTCAACTGCCGCAACCAGATGCAGCGTTGTGCCGACGCTTCGGCCATCGCAGCGACATGGGAGCTGATCGACGAACAAGCGCCCGAGGGATTCGCTTCCGCCGAGGAACTGGAAGCAGCGGCCCGATCGACCGCAGGCGTCTATGCCGCGCTGAACCAGGTGTCCCTGGCCGAACCATCCCTCGCGGTAGAGGACGTTGAAGTCGGTTACCTGGCCGAACCTTCGGACCCGAACTGCCCGCTGGTGCCGCCAAGCGGATCGACGATGCCCAACGCCGTCCGCGTACGGATTCAGCGGACCGCCGCTCAGAACGGCGAAGTTCCGCTGTTTTTTGCCCGGACGCTGGGGCAAGAAAGCGTCCCCCTGGTGACGGAGGCGACGGCGGCGCTGCTCAATAGCTTTGGCGGGTTCAAGATGCCCGCCGACGGCTCGAATCTGCAGATGCTGCCTTTCGCCCTCGACCTCGATACCTGGAACGGACTCATGAATGGCGCCGGTACCGACCAATACTGCTACGACGCCGAGCGTAACGCATGCATTCCCGGCTCCGACGGAATCCTGGAAGTGAATCTATACCCGCAAGGGAGCGGAACGCCCGGTAACCGGGGAACGGTCGACATCGGCGGCAGCAACAATAGCACTCGCGATATCGCGCGGCAGATCGTACATGGCGTGAACTCCGACGACATGCAGGCTCTTGAGAGTCAGGGCCGCAGCCTCGAACTGAACGAAAAAGGCTTACTGCCGCTCAATGGCGACACCGGGATCAGTGCGGGGGTGAAGGACGAACTGGCGGCAATCATCGGCAAACCGCGAATCATTCCGATCTTTCAATCGGTCACCGGTCCGGGCAATAACGCCGAGTACTCGATCTGCATGTTTGCCGGCGTCCGCGTCATGCACGTCAAGCTGACGGGGAGCATGAGCAGCAAAAAGGTGCTGATTCAGCCGTGCAACATCGTCTCAAAAGGCGGGATCCCCGCACCGGGAGCAACGACCTCGAAATTCATCTATTCACCAGTCTGGCTAGTTCGCTAGGGGGGCGGTGGAAAGCTGTTGCCAATGGGGTGCTGATTCGCACTTGGCGAATCCAACGGCTCGTGCTGGTCTTTGGCAAGTTGGTTGTCGAGCAGATGAACTGGCCAAGGTTGGGCAGTTCTCGCGGGGACGTTCCCAGCTTGTTCTCGGCCGTCGGGCGCGGCGGCGAGCGTACTTTGTAGATTTGTTTCTAACCGCTTGTTGTGAGGGCATCGCCCTTAGTCGCGGCGTTTCGAACGGCGCGATTCAGCTGAACTTTCTGTTAAATCAGCCCGCAAAGTTAAGCGACAGCAATCGCTGCAAGTGGTTTTCCTGCAATGCCTTGAGGAATGTTGCTTGCGGTCGGCGAACGTTGTAGCATCCCGAAGGCGCTCAGCTTAAACGCGCGATCGACAGGCAATCGCTTCAGGTCCATGCAGCCTGAAAGTGCGATTCCAGCCTGGGGCTACTCGGGCAGGATTTCCACGCCAGCGGGAGTGAGCAGCAAGCCAAAGTCGTGACGGCTGTGGCCGGTCAACTCGGCATGTTCGCTGGCTAGATTTGTGAACTCGCGTTGGAGCGATTCGTCGCTGGCGAGAAGCGCTTCCAGGGCTGCTCGATCGGGTTCCGGGCCTTCGGCTTCGATGCCCCCCAAGCCGTCGGCCGAGAGCTCCAGTGCACTGGTGAGGTCGACCCCGATCTGGGCCAGCCGCTGCCGCAGGCGGTCGGCAAACTGCCCAAGCGACGCGGAAAAGCGCGAGTAGGCGGTGTTGGCCTGGTCAGCTTCGCTCGCTTCCGCCTCTTTACCGCTCGCTTGCCGAACTAGTTCCTTCGCAAACGAGAACCCGTTGCCGACGGCGCTGGCCGCTTCGCGGACCGCAGCTAAGGCGGCAATCCCGCCGACGGAAGTAAGGGGTGATAGCATGCGTGCGGGCAGACACTAACTTGGGCGAACGGATCGCGCGCGAGGACGCCACGTGGGGCTGCGCTCGCGGGCGGTCACAAGCATCGGCAGATTGAGCGTGCGGATTGAGGGAAAGTCGATTGCCGCCTGCAGGTAGTGCCAAGTCCGCTCGCGCAGCGAACTCACCTTCGGCGTGATGCTGGCAGATGGGGGGCCTAGAACTCGCGCCCCCGCAGCACACCGGGCCCCGCCGCTAGCAAAGTTCTAGAACACGATCGCGCCGCGAATCATCACCGTGTTTTTCGGTTCAAAATTGCCCACGCCGGAGGCGAACTCAATATCGCGGCCAAAGACGTAGCCAGCCTCGAGACGAAAGCCCGCGCCGCCGTTGAGCTTGCGCTCGATGCCGGTGAGCAGGCGATAGTCGAGGTAGGTAACTTTGTCCTTGTCGCCGTTCTCGCGGAGAATTGCCCAGGTGTTGCCGCCGAATTCGGCGGTGGTGAAGAGCCAATCCTCAAAGCCCGTGCCCACATTGATCCGAACCGCAGCCTTCGGCTTCGGGAAGATGAGTTCGAGATTGAGCCACTCGGTCGGCCGCCAGAAGAAACCTCCCGCCGGAAGCAGGCGAACGTTGTCGCGATTGAGGTAGAGGACGCCGGCCACGAACTGAAGATGATCAGGGACTAGATCGAGTTTGACGAGCGCTTTGCCGGTCAGGCGGAACGCGTCGGAGTTGCTGGCCTCAAAGTCGCTGAGGACGCTCGGCGCAACCGACAGCACAAGCTGCGTCCGGTACATGATCTGCGGCACCCACATGAAGTCGACGTAGGTAAAGAAGAGCCGCGGCGGCAAGTCGGTAACGCCCGGACCTTGCAGGTAGGCGACGTTGAAACTGGGCGTGATCAAGAGGGGCCACTCGACGATGGGCGCCGGGACGGCCACAGTCAGGTAGCTCTCGATCTCGGTCGCCCCGAGATCCTCAGGATCGCTGCCGTTGCCAAACCAGGTGGCGCTCAGCGAGAGCTTTTGAAAGAACGTGTTGCGGTACTCAGTGAGCCGCTGGGGCGTGCCGTAGTAGGGGTCTTCGAGCAGCAAGGGATCGTCGACAAAGGGGGCCAGATCGTCCGGAACGAGCCCTGGGGTGATGAGTCCTTCGGGGACGATCGATCCCTCGGGGAGGACCTCCCCAGTGGCGGGCGGCAGTCGTTCGGGGATTCCCAGCGGACCATCGATCGCCGCTGGTGGACCGGCATAGGGAAGCGCCTCGGGATTCGCAGTGTTTGCGGAGTCGGAGGGCGCGAGCGGAGTCAGGGGAATCTCGGGCGATGGGAGCGTGCGCGGCGAGTCCTGTGCCGCGAGGGATCCCGCGACTGAGAGGCCGAGCGCTAGAACGCAAGCGAGCGCTCGCACGTCGGCGAGGCGGGGGATTCGCGCGATAGGCTGCAAGCGGACCAACGTGCAGATCCTGAAATGGTTCGGTGATTTGTGGGTTCAAACCCGGAGAAGGCTTTCGTTGACTGCGCTAAAAGGCGATCCCGGCCCGGACGGTCCAGGTATCTCCCGGGTTGAACGTATCGCTTGGATCCACCACATAAACGACCTCGCGCTTGAACACGAATCCCGCCTCGACGAAGCCGGTGAGCCCCTGTGGCCCGGTCCATTCAAAGCCGCCCATCACGCGAATGTCGTTGATATCGATCCGGTCGGTGCTGCCGTCGGTCCTTTCGATCGTCCAGGCTCCGCCCCCATATTCGCCCGCCAGATACCACCAGACTTCGTAGCGTCCCACGGTCGTCAAGTACGCGGCGAGCTTGGGCTGCGGAAAGAAAAAGTCGAACCGCACCTGCGGCGTCGGTGTCCAGAGGACGCCCCCAGCCGGCAACAGCTTGATGTCGTTGCGATCGAGGTAGACGACGCCCAGTTTGACGGTGCACGAAGGGGTCAGCCTGGCGGTACCGAGCGCGAGCCCCTGCAGCCGGAGGCTATCGGAGTTCAGCGTGTTGAAGTCGGTATAGGCGCCAACGCGGAAGCCGAGTTCGGCACCGACCTGCAGTTGCGGATCGCTGGCCCACTGAAAGTCGAGGTAAGCACTGTAGGCATTCGGCGGCAGGTCGGCCGGAATGTCGGCAGGGCCGTCCCACAGGTGCAGGGCGAACGCCGGGGAGATGAACAGCGGTTGACCGGTGGTGAGAAAATTCGGCCAGGTGAAAGTGACCGCGGTTTCGATGTCGGTGATTCCCAGATCGGTGTTGTCCTTGCCGCCGGCGACGTACGTGGCCCGCAAGCGGAGATCTTGAATGAACCGGAGCGACTGGCTCATGTCGAGCTGCGAATCGCCCCAAAGTCCGTCCGGAAAGAGCACCGCCGGCTGATTCGTGCCGCTCGGCGGCGGAGCGAGAGGCGTAGTGGCAGCGTACGGCGAAACGGGGGGCTGTCCCAGGACGCCCGCATTGTTCGAAGGAGGCTGAATGCCCCAGAATTGATAGGCGGCCGGCCCCGACGACGAATAAGGATCGAATGGAGCGGCACCGCCCGTGTAAGGATTGATGGGTGTCATGCCCGCCCCACTGGGGGCACCGAACGTGGGCTGCGAGATTACACCGGTAGTACTGGGGGGTGCGCCGAACGTCGGGGCGGCACCCGGCGTACTCCCTTGAGGGAACTGAATTGTCGGGGGCGACATCGTCTGCGCAGCAGCCGATCCGGCGACGACGAGGATCATCGACAGCCAGACTGCCAGCGGGAGGATGAGGGCGTGACGCACGCGCACTTCCGGCCAAAAACTTGAGACAAATCGCCGCAATATTTCGGTGAGGCGGTAAGTAGCACTCGCCCTTTTCCTCGTCAAGTGCAAGCGGCATCCGCCAGCGGATGCTAGCGGGGCACTCGTCGGAGTTTCCTCGCGCCAGTATCATCCCCAACATGACCCTTGAATCGAATTCCGAAGTGGCCCTGCCGGCACCCCCGCCGATCCGACTCCTCATCGTCGACAACGACGAGGCGCTGGCCCGCGCGATGGAAGAGAGCCTGGTGAAGGTGGGGTACGACTGCATCGTCGCCACCAGCGGTCCGGAGGGAGCGCGGAAGATCGAGACCGATACGTTCGACATCGTCGTGACCGACCTCGTGATGAACGACGTCGACGGGATGGAAATCCTGGCGCGGGCGCGCGAAAAGCTCCCGGATGCGGAAGTAATCCTGGTGACGGGTCACGCCACGGTTCCGAAAGCGGTCGAGGCGATGCAGTTGGGCGCGTTCAATTTCCTGGAAAAGCCGATCACGCCCAATCGATTGCGGGCGGTGTGCGAAAAGGCGGCCGATGCGATCCGCCTGAAGCAACAGAACGCCGAGCTTCGTGAGCGGCTCGACGAGCGGTTCGGCTTCGAGGGAATCATCTACGCTGGCAGCCAGATGCAGCAGGTGATCGACCGGCTGAAGCGGATTGCCCCGACCGATGCGACGGTACTGATTCACGGCGAGAGCGGCACCGGCAAGGAACTGATCGCGCAGGCCATTCATCAGAACAGCCCGCGGAAGGGGAAGCGAATCGTGGCGCTCAACTGCGCCGCGGTGGCCGAAAACCTGGTGGAGAGCGAACTGTTCGGCCATGTCAAAGGAGCCTTTACCGACGCGCATGCCGATCGGATCGGCGCGTTTGAGTATGCCAACGGCGGGACGCTATTTCTCGACGAGGTCGGTGATATGCCGATGAGCACGCAGATCAAGCTGCTCCGCGTGCTTGAGGAACATCAGATTACGCGGGTCGGCGACAACAAGTCGATTCGCGTCAACGTGCGGGTGGTGTCGGCCACGAATCGGCCGCTGGAAGACCTGGTGGCGGCGGGTAAGTTTCGGAACGATCTGTACTTTCGCCTGAAGGTAGTGAGCGTCAATCTGCCCGCCCTCCGCGAGCGGCGGGATGATATTGTGCCGCTGGCCGACTTCTTTCGACGGCAGTTTGCCAAACGGCATCACAAGCAGATTAAAGGGATCTCGCCGCTCGCCACCAAACGACTGTTCGCGTACGACTGGCCGGGGAACGTGCGACAGCTCCGGAATGCAATCGAAACGATGGTGGTTCTGGATGTCGATGGGCTCCTCGATCTGGACGACTTGCCGCCGGAACTGTCGACGGACGAAGTCGCCCCCACGTCGCCGGCAGCCGCCAGCGGACCGGTCGAACTGGTCGGCCGGACGATGGACGAGATCGAACGGTGGGCCATCGAAGAAACGCTGCGGCTGACCGGCGGTAACCGCGAGGATGCTGCGAAGATCCTGGGAATCGGCGCCCGCACACTATACCGCAAGCTGGAGAAGTACGCCGAAGACGATGGAACAAAGCCTCGCGAAGGTTGAGCGGACGCGACATCGTTGCCGCACCGGCCGGCGACTCTGGTATCTTGATGGTGGAGTGTGGTGAGTACATCGCCGAGTGGCGGCGATTGGTTCGACGGGAAGGCGGCCGACCAGGATCGACCCAGTTATTCACGTTCCAGGGATGGATGATATGCCTGCGATTCGCCAATTGCCGACCAGCGTGATCAACAAGATCGCCGCCGGAGAGGTGATCGAACGGCCGGCGAGCGTCGTCAAGGAACTGCTCGAGAACAGCATCGACGCGGGAGCCACGCGGATCGACGTTTCGCTGGGCGGCGGCGGGACCGATCTGATTCGCATCGTCGACGATGGCTGCGGAATTGCTCCCGGCGACCTGCCGCTCGCGGTGGCGAGCCACGCCACCAGCAAGATCGCCGATGCCGACGACCTGTTTCGTGTCGGCACGTTCGGATTTCGCGGTGAGGCGCTCGCCTCGATCGGAGAAGTTAGTCAGCTCGTCATTCGCAGCCGGGAGCGCGGCGCGGAAACGGGTTATGAACTCGAAGTTGACGGCGGACGGCAGTCGGCGATTGTTCCCTGCGGCTGTCCGGTGGGGACGATGATCGAAGTTCGCAACCTGTTCTTCAATACGCCGGTGCGCCGGAGGTTTCTGCGGGCCTCGCAGACCGAAATCGGCCACTGCAGCGAGGCCTTTACGCGGATTGCGCTCGCCCATCCACAGGTGCACTTCACGCTCCGGCACAATGAGCGGCTGTCGTTCGATCTGCCGCCGGTCCCCAATTGGCGAGAGCGAATCGCCGCCTTTTTCGGTCGGGAGATCGAGGGCTCGCTGATTCCGATCGACAGCCAGGATGGCGACGTAAGGATTTTTGGATTCGTCGCCGATCCACAGCACAGCCGGGGAAACAATCGTCTGCAGTATCTGCTGCTCAACGGCCGGCATATTCGCGATCGTTCGCTGCAGCATGCGCTGGGAGAAGCCTATCGCGGCCTCCTATTGCATGGCCGGTTTCCGATTGCTTTCCTGCGGATCGAGATTCCAGCGGATGCGGTCGATGTGAATGTTCACCCGACCAAGCTGGAGGTGCGGTTTGTCGATAGCGGCCGGATTTATTCGCTGCTTTTGGGCTCGATCCGCAAGAAGTTCCTGGCGACCGATTTGACGGCGCGGGTGGCTCAGCCGCTGGGCACGGGCGAGCTCGGTGCAGAGGCGGCCGATCGGGATGCGGCTGCCGCTCATCGCCGCGAATTGGTTGACTGGGCCAAGGGAGCACTGGCGGTCGCGGACAAGGCGGGAGTGCTGGCCGGCGCGAGTTTGCCGGGTGCCGCAAACGCCGCGGGAGCCGCGGCGACTGCCGAACTCAGCGAGGAGAGTCCCCAGGCGCTGCTCGACTTGCAGTTCGATCGAGCTCACGGCATGCTCGAGCTGACTCGGCTCGAGCGCTCGTGGCCCGCGGCGCCCGTTTCCCCGCGGCGCGAAGAGGCGGGAGAGTTAGCCGGCAGACTTACCCCCCAGGCAGAGCGGCTGGCTCCCGCTCCCTTGCGCGTCGATCCGGCTCAGCGACTGCGACCTGACACTGGACCGGACCGATCACACCTGGGATTTCAGATCCACAACCGCTACCTCGTCACCGAGAACGACGAAGGGATGGTGGTGATCGATCAACACGCGCTGCACGAACGCGTGCTCTACGAACAATTGCGCGAGAAAGTGCTGGCGGGTCAGCTCGAAACGCAGCGGCTCTTGGTCCCGGAACCGGTCTCGCTGCCCCCCGCGGAGGCGGCGGCGGCTTTGGCCGCTCGCGAGACGCTGGCCCAACTGGGGATCGAGGTGGAGCCGTTCGGCGGCGACACGGTGCTGGTGGCGAGCTATCCGGCGATGCTGGCCAACCTGAGCCCGGCCGACCTACTGCGGCAAGTCGTCGAGCAATTGGTGACGAGCGACAAAACGCCTGACCGCCGCGACCTCCTCGACGAGCTGTTGCATATGATTGCCTGCAAGGCGGCGATTAAGGCCGGCGACCGGCTCGCCCCGGAAGAGGTGACCGCTCTGCTCGAACAACGGCTGCAATACCAGGATTCGCACCATTGTCCGCACGGCCGGCCGACTGCCCTGGTGTTTACCCGGGAGGAACTGGACCGCCGGTTCAAACGGACATAAGACCGGCACGGGCGGGATGTTGTTCGGCGTGCCTCCCTTGAATCCCTTCCAGTCGCAAGTCATTCTGTAGCCTAAGGTTGCTGTTGTCCGCTGAGGCCCCCGGAACGGCTGAGGCGATCCCCCACCCGCACCGATTACGCAAGCGATGTCCGAACCTTCGCAGCTCTGTGTCACCATCGGCCGCGGTCGCCATCGCCACCTGATCGCCGAGCACAAACACCTGGCGGAACTGGGATGCAAGCTCGTGGAATTGCGGCTCGACTTTCTGATGACGCCGCCCAACTTGAAGCGTCTTCTGGCCGAGCGTCCATGCCCAGTGGTCATTACCTGCCGCAAGGAAAAAGACGGCGGCCGATGGACCAAGAACGAGGAGGCGCGCCAGCTCCTCTTGCGGCAAGCAATCGCGGCGGGGGTGGAGTATGTCGATCTCGAGGAGGATATTGCGGCGAGCATTCCCCGCTTTGGCAAGACGAAGCGGATCGTTTCGTATCACAATTTTCAAGAGACGCCCGAGGATCTCAATGCGCTTCATTCACGCCTCGCTGGCTTGAATGCGGACATCGTGAAAATCGCCACGATGGCCCACAGCCCGCACGACAATCTGCGGCTGCTTCGACTGATGAAAAACGCGCGAGTGCCAACCATCGCGTTTTGCATGGGTGAGTACGGTCAGGCTTCGCGCGTGCTGGCGGGCAAGTTTGGCGCCCCGTTCAGCTATGCCACGTTTCATGCCGAGCGAACGATGGCTCCCGGCCAGTTGAGCTATCAGCAGATGAAGGAGATCTATCACTATGAAGAGATCAACGCTGACACCGAAGTGTACGGCGTGATTGCCGATCCGGTCGCCCATAGTCTGAGCCCGATCATTCACAACGCAGCGTTTGGCCACTTGAAGCTCAATAAGGTGTACGTCCCATTCCGGGTGCGTCCCGAGGATTTGTCGCAGTTCATGCACGACTGCAACGAACTCGGGATCAAGGGACTGAGCGTGACGATTCCGCACAAAGAGGAGATCCAGCAGTACATCACGCAGCACGATCCGGCCTCGCAAGAGATCGGGGCCTGCAATACGGTGGTCTTCAAAGAAGGGAAACGCCACGGCTGGAACACCGACTATGCCGCGGCGATGCGGTGCGTCGATCGGCAGTTCGGCGGCGACGAAGAGAACTCCGGGCTTCGCGACAAAACGGTGCTGCTGCTTGGAGCGGGCGGCGCGGCGCGGGCAATTGGCGTTGGGCTACGGCGGCGGGGCGCGGATGTTTACATCGCCTCGCGTACGGTAGAGCGGGCCGACGAGTTGGCCAAACAACTCAAAGCCAAATCGACCGAGTGGGGCCTGCGGCACACCGTGCATGCCGACCTCATCGTCAATTGCACTCCCGTGGGAATGCACCCCAACGTCGACGAATCGCCGATCGACAGCAATTACTTGCGTCCCGAAATGGTCGTGTTCGACACCGTCTACAATCCGGAGCAAACGCTGCTTATCAAGTATGCGCGCGAGATTGGCTGCGGCTCCCCGCGAGATCATGCGGCAAGTGATCAAACAGGCGATCAGTCCGGTCAAGGTGCAGTAGCCGAGGGATTGGAGTTTCATCCTTCCCGGGTGGACCAAGTCGGGTCAGACTGTGGAATGTCATGAACGTGTTTCTGATCGGCTATCGCGGTTGCGGCAAAACGACCGTCGCCCGGCACCTCGCGGCCCGCCTGGGTTGGCCCTGGGTCGATGCCGACGAGGCGCTTGAGACGCGGGCCGGAAAGTCGATCAAACAGATTTTTGCCGACGACGGGGAGGGGGCCTTTCGCGATCTGGAATCGGCGATCGTGGCAGAATTGGCCGAGGGCGATCAGCAAGTCGTGTCGCTGGGGGGCGGGGCGGTTCTCCGTGCTGAGAATCGGGCCGCGCTTCAGGGCCGCGGTTTCGTCGTCTGGCTACAGGCCCTGCCCGAGTCGCTCGCGGCGCGCATCGCCGCCGACGCCACAACCGCCCAGCGTCGCCCGAACTTGACATCGCAGGGGGGCATTGACGAAATCCGCACGCTGCTCGACAAACGGGCTCCCTTATATGAGGAACTCGCCGACCTCACCGTGGATACCGATCGACTTTCCCCCGAGGGTGTGGCGGAGCGTATCGCGGCGGACATGCAAGAACGGAAGCTCGTGTGAATTCCTGGCTGGCGCTACCGCTGGTTGTTCGGCTGGCCGGCATTTTTGCCGCGGGGCTCATCGTCGGTGGAGCGATCAATTGGGCCATCTACTCGCTCGCCTGGTTTGCCAGGCCCATCAGCCCCTGGGGCCCGGTGCCTCCCCGCAGCAGCCACCGCAGTCTGGCCGATCGGGTTCCCGTGTGGGGCTGGTGGCTTTTGCGGCGAGAAACGCCGATCCATGGCACATTGTTCTGGGTGCGGCCACTGCTCATCGAGCTATCGTTCGCGGCGGGAATCGCCGCACTCTATTGGTGGGAAGTGGAGCAGTTGGGATTGGCCGTGATCCCAACGCCTGCCTGGACGTTGCATTGGCAGTGGTTCGCACATTCGATACTGATTGCCTTATTGACTGCGGCCACGTTCATTGACTTCGACGAGAAGACCATTCCCGACGCCATCACGCTGCCGGGAACGCTGCTGGCGCTTGCGCTTGCCGCGCTCGTTCCCCAGTCTCATTTGCCGATTGCAGTGCCCAATGCCGTCGGGGGACTCGCCACCGGCAACCTGCTCTCGACCTCTCCCAATCCGTTTCCGGCGTGGCTGCACTCCTGGCAAGGGCCGGCGCTGGGGACGCTGATCGCCCTGGTCTGGTGCGCCGCTCTCGTGCCGGCCACCTCGACGATGCGGCGGGGGCTCGTCAAAGCGATTCAGTTCTATCTGACCAGCATTGTGCGGCGAGCCAATTGGGTCCAGCTATTGGCGGTTGCCATGGCTGTTTCCACAGGCGTGTGGAGCGTTTGGATCCTAGGCGGTCCTCGCTGGGAAGCGCTCTTCACGGCGCTCGTCGGCCTGGCCTTTGGCGGCGCGATGGTGTGGGGAGTGCGGCTCGTCGGCACGCTGGCCATGCGCGAGGAAGCCATGGGCTTTGGCGATGTGACGCTGATGGCGATGATCGGCGCCTTCTTGGGTTGGCAGCCGGCCTTGATGACGTTCTTTTATTCGCCGGCTGCTGCGGTCCTCGTGGCGGTGGGGCAATGGCTGTTGACGGGTCGCCGCGAGATCGCGTTTGGGCCGTACTTGTGCGTGGCGGCGGTCTACACCATCGTTCGCTGGGCCGCCATCTGGAATGCGGGCAGCCAGGTGTTCGCCCTGGGCTGGATGATTCTCGCCATCCTGGCAGCCTGCCTGCTCTTAATGATGGGCCTCTTGATGATGATGCGGATGATCCGCCAGGCCGTATCAGGCGAGCCCTAGCTGGGATGAGCGGGCGTCAAGATTGCCATGAATGGCAACCTAAACCCTGACTTTGAAGTCCTGCGCGACGAGATACGACTTGAGACTGGCCAGCAGCCGCTGAGCCCGCTCGAACACGTCGCGGCGGCGGCGATCTCGCGAGCGCTGCGGCCGGATCGTCACTTGAGCCAGGGTGCGAAACATGCGGGCCACGCCGCGATTCTCGTCGGGCGATTGATACTCTTCGAACTTGATTTCGATCAGGAACGGCACGGGACGGTCTCCCTGGCGGCGCAGGACAAGTGCATTATCGCCATCGATCCGGAGCACCACGTGGTCTTCGCTGATCGACTCGATCTCGGCGAAGTGGTCGGCCACAAACCCGCGCATCTTCTCGACAACTACGTTGAACGGGACACTGGTCGCCAGCGTTCGCTGGAGCACGTGTTCCGGCGTCTCTCCCCGCAGCCAGGCCCACCAGCCGTGGGATTTGGCCGTGGTTAGTTCCTGGCCCGCGATGCCCGAGCCGAGCTGCACCACCAGGTTGCGTCCGTTGGCTTTGGCTTGATAGAGCGCCCGGTCGGCCCGCCGCAGCATCGTTTCCGGCGTGTCTCCCGATTGCAGTTCGGTCACGCCGAAGCTGGCGGTGATCGGTCGGCTTTCGAGCGCGGACATCGGCAGTTCGGCCAGTTCGCTCCGCAGGTCCTCAGCTCGGCGCGTCGCCGCGGCATTGTCGCAATCGGCACAGAGCATGACGAACTCTTCGCCGCCATAGCGGGCGACGAGATCCCCCGCGCGGCAATGCCGCCGCAGGAGCGACGCGAACACAATGAGCACTTGATCGCCGGCCTGGTGCCCGTAGGTGTCGTTGATCCGTTTGAAATGATCGATATCGCAAATGATCAGGCTGCAGGGGAGCTGCCGTTCGAGATGCGACTGCACGCAGTTGGCGTGAATACGGTCGAACTCGGCCCGATTGGCAACCTGCGTCAGCGGATCGCGCGTCGCCTTTTCGTGCAGCGTCTGAACCCGCTGCTCCAGCGTGACCTGCGACGACGCATCGTGCATCAACAGCGCGGCTCCGTAGGAGACCCCGAGCTTCGAACTGACCGGAACGAGATGCGCATCGACCTCGATTCGCTGTCCATTGCGGCCCGTGACGCTCAGCCGCCGCAGCGTTTGGACGCCGCTCTTCACGGTCTGGATGACCGGGCAATCGACTTCCAGGATCAATTTCTGTTGTTCGTCGCGGAGGTTGACGAGCGTCGGCGACCAGAGTTTGTGTTCGATGCTACTGGCGGCAATTCCGGTCAGTCGTTCCGCGGCCCGGTTCCAAAGCACCACGCGCAGCGAGCCGTCGACGAAGATGACCGCATCATGCATGCTCCCCAGCAGCTTCCGGTGGAAGAGCATTTCGATATCGCCGGCGCTCGAGGCGATCGGTCCTGGCGCGAGACGCCAGAACCCTTCGGACGACTCAGGAAGCAGATCCTTGAGCCAACGGCGGGCCACTACCGCTTGCAGCTTGACCTGATCGCCGCTGACGAAATTGCAGAATTCCTGCACCAGGCGGGGATCGAACTGTGTGCCTGCATACTCGAATAGTTCCGCCAACGCCCGCTCGTGCGACATGGCCCGCCGATAGACCTGGTCGGACGTCATCGCGTCGAACGCATCGACGATCGCCAGCATTCTGGCCCCGAGCAGGATTTGATCTCCCAGGGCTTCGTATCCTTCCCGGCTGCCGTTGAACCAGGCGCCGGCCTGCTGGACGATCGTGAGGATGTCGGAGGACGCGCAGCAGGCGCGGAGAATGTCTGCTCCTGTGTGGCGATGTCGATCGACCCAGGCGAACTCGTCGGCTGTCAGCTTTTCGGGTTTCCGGAGAATTTCATCGGGAACCCCGATCTTGCCCACGTCGTGCAGGAGCGCAGCCACTTCGAGTTCATCGCGATGGTGATCGGAAAACCCCAGCACCGCACCCCAAGCGGAGCAGCTCAGAGCAACGCGGACGCTGTGAGCCGCCGTCGGCGGATGCTTGGCCCGGAGCGAAGCAAACAGGCTGCTGGCCAGGCCGAGGCGAACCTGCACCAACTGATTCTCGAACAATTGCAGCTCGGACGAATCCCGCGGCGCCGCCGTGTGGTCGAGGTTCTCGAGCAGATGCGACACCACCGTCAACGAATCCACGGCAGCGCGCGACACGCCGTCCGTCGTCGGCCCAGCGGCCGCGGAATCGATTGACAAGGGTGAAATGGGCATGGTGTACGTCAACAAGCGCGGTCCGATCGCTACCGCACCCGGCGGGAGATGGGCACTGGGACCTGACGGTACTCGGCGCACCGCCACGTCGCTTCCTTTCGAAAACCTAGGACGCGTCAGGGCTTGGGGCAAATTTGCTCGTGTCGACAAGTCGCCAGACGCGACCCAGCCGTGAGCCGCTAGTGACGTATGTGCAGGCAATGCGGGTTCGAGAGGGGATGCTGTTGGAGCGGAGACTGTGACAACAGGTCGCCGCGTTCACGATCCATGTCGATCGCGGGGATTTTCGCAGCGACCCACCAACCACAACCAAGAGTTTTCGCGGAAGATTGAGAGGTCCCCGCGAAGCTGAGTAGTCAGTTGACGGTCTCGCCCAGCCGTCTCTACAATCGCTAGAATCGCTCCCGCCACGAGCTCTAGCGGTCGTTGCCCGAGCGTCCTCCCCGCTTGCGGAATGGTACATCCTTGCCGGCGCCTTCGGCCCCCCTTACGCCGGTTACTTCAGCAGCAGTCCCTCCATGTTCTATCTGCAGGCCATCAACGGACCTCATGCGGGGAAACGCTACGAGATCAAGGGAGAAAAATTTGTTCTAGGAAGGCATCCCGATTGCGACCTGGTCATCGAGGTGGGAGCCGTCAGCCGAAACCATTGCCAGATCCTTCGCGAGGCGAGCGGCTGCTGGCTGGAGGACTTGGGCAGCCGCAATCACACGTTCCTGAACGACGAGGAAATGTGGATCACGGAACGGCGTCTGCTTCGGCCGGGCGATCAGTTCCGAGTGTGTGAAGTTTCGTTCACATTCAAGACTGAAGCGCCCCTGGGTCCGTCTCCCGGCACGACCGATTCGATCCCGCGAATTATCGATGGAGCGGGGCTGGGCGCTTTTCTGGACGACGACGAGGCGCGGCAATCCAGCTCGACCATCATGTCGAAGCTCGACGTGTCGCGCTCGAGCCGCGGCGGGGTACACGTGGCGGCCAGCGCCGAGGTAAAGCTGGCGGCGCTTGTGGAAATCACGCAGAACCTGGGACGGGTCCTGGCCCTGGATGAAGTCTTGCCGCAGGTTCTGAAGAGCCTGTTCAAAATATTTGTGCAGGCCGACCGCGGTTTCATTGTGCTAGAGTCGCCGGACGGCGTACTGATCCCGCGGTGGGTCCGTATGAGGCGCGAAGATTCGGGAGACACGCTGCGGATCAGCCGGACGATCATTCGTCAGGTGATGGAGTCGAAGGAAGCGATTCTGTCGGCCGATGCGGCGAGCGACGAGCGGTTCGAGATGAGCCAAAGCATCGCGGACTTTCGCATCCGTTCGATGATGTGCGCGCCGCTGCTCGATTCCGAAGGGAACGCGTTCGGCGCGCTGCAGATCGATACGCTCGACCAGCGGCACCGCTTTACCCAGGAGGACCTGGAGCTACTCGTGAGCACTGCCTCGCAGGCAGCGATAGCCATTCAGAACGCCCAGCTGCACGAATCGGCCCTCAAACGGCGCGAACTCGAGCGGGACATGCAGCTGGCCCACGAGGTGCAGCACGGGTTTCTTCCCGACAAGCGGCCCGATTTGGCCGGCTACGAGTTTTTCGACTACTATCAGCCAGCCGACCAGATTGGCGGCGACTACTACGATTACATTCCACTCCCCGACGGTCGGCTGGCGATTGTCGTGGCGGATGTCGTCGGCCACGGCGTGGCGGCGGCGCTGCTCATGGCCAAGCTCTCGGCGGAGACGCGGTTTTCGCTCTTCAGCGAGACGAACCCCGCGGCGGCCACGACGCGATTGAATGAGAAGCTGTGCGCCCTGAACATTCAGCGGTTTGTGACCTTCATCATGGTCGTCCTCGACCCGCGCGAGCACCGGGCGGTGATCGTCAACGCGGGGCATATGGCCCCGCTGCAAAGGCGGCAGGATGGGTCGATCGTCGAGCTCGGCGATGAAATCGTCGGTCTGCCGCTGGGCATTACCGATGCCCTGGGGTATGAGCAGGCGGAAGTGGAGATCCGCCCGGGCGAAATGCTGACGCTGTATACCGATGGCGTCAATGAGTCGATCGACGGCAATGGAGCGTTCTACACCATCGAGCGGTTGCGCGAGCACATCCAGAAAGAATCAGCATCGCCCACAGTATTGGGCCCCGCCATCATCGAAGACGTGCGCCGGTTTCTCGGTAAAGCACCACAGATCGACGATATGTGCCTCGTCTGCTTTGGACGAACGGCAAAGAACTGATCGATCGGCACGGGCCCTAAGCGATCACCGCCTTACGAATTAAACGCGCGGCCAGCGAGCGCCGCGTACTCGGCTTCCAGATCGGCGAGCAATTGCACGAGATCCGCGCGCAGGTTCCCAGCCGTTTCGTTAACCGAAGTTTCGGCCCGCTGCCAGCGGGTCTGGGTCAACATACGCGGGGTGCGCATCGCCTCAACCGGTGCCTCAGCCGTCACCGTCAGTTCGGGCAGCCGCGACAAACTCGCGAGCAGCGAACCGAGCGACGTATCGTCGGTCGGCTGGGGCCGTCCCAACCCCGCCAATTCGCAAGCGGGGGCGACGGTGATGGTGCCGATGATCGGACTGGCTGCGGTGGGCATGCTTCGCGAGCCAGCGCGGTCGCCGCTGGCATTTCGAGAGTATTGGTCAGGCACTGAATCGAAACCGGTGGTCGAGCGGCAGTGGAGGACTCCCGCCCCACCCCCGGGCGGCCTCGTAGATTCGCAGGATCGAACGGTCGGCGGCCAAAGTCTGCCGGATATCCGCCAGGAGCGACTGAATCTCATCGATAGCGTCCGCTTCGCCAGAATCGCTCCCCGGACTAAAGTCGAGCGGCCGGGAGGAATCCGGATCGCTGTTCCGCCGGGGCGGATGATCCACAATCACTCGTAGCGAAAAGGGCCCCATCTCGACAACATCGCCGTGGGAGAGTTCCGACGACTCGACCTGTTCCTCGTTGACGATCAATTCTGGCCCCGTGCCCAACCGTCGAATCTTGATCGCCAGGCCGGCGACAAAGATATAGGCGTAGGCTTCCGGAAACTGTTCGTCCCCCAGCACCAGATCGCAATCGCTGGCCGTTCCGAGCAAGTACACCTTGCTCGATAGTTCCCGGATCCGCTGCCGGACCCGTCCCCGCAGAATCTCGACCGCGACCCGAGGGGCAGCCGGTAAAAGGTGCGGTTGAGGGCGACTTTGCCGATCGAGGCGATACATCGGAGCGATCATCCGGCGAAGCTTCCTGGCAAACGAGAGGAATGGAACCGGGGCTCGCACCGAGCAAGCAGCCCCGGCGTCAGGCGTCCTGCGTACCATTCATCGGCTGACCAGGCCGGCCGCTGTCATCTTGCCGGCCGAGGCGCGCACCTTTTTCGGTTCGAATCGGGCGGCGATGCCCATACATTCGGTCGCAATCAACTCAGAGTGCAGAGCGGCAGGTTCCCCGCCAGCACTGCGGCAGCGGCGCTAACGGGCGCGACGAGCCGCACGGAGCTGCGCGCGAGCCTGCGCGACTTGCCGCTCGCGGATTTCCTGCAACTCCTTCGTGGGAGCCGCCTGCCGGAGGGCGTTGGCCAGTTGCACCTCGGCCGCAGTCGTATCGATACGGGCCGGGGCCACGGCCCGATTGGTCAGAACCGATACGACGTTGCCCGCCACCTCGACGAAGCCGCCATCAACGTACAAGAGCTTCTCGTCGTTGCCCAGCTTGAGCCGCATCGCGCCGTAGCCCAGCCGCCCGATCATCGGGCTGTGATTCGGCGCGATGCCGATTTCGCCGTCAAACAACGGCAAGGCGACAAAATCAGCCTCTTGCTCGAGTGCAGTCTGTTCGGGAGTGACGACAATGCAGCGGAGAGTGCCAGGCATTTGCTACTTTCCTTTCGCCATGCGCTTGGCTTGTTCTTCGGCCTGCTCGATCGGACCGACATAGAGGAACGCTTCTTCCGGCAGGTGATCCCACTTTCCGTCGCACAGTTCCTCGAAGCTGCGAATCGTATCTTCGATCTTCGTGATTTCGCCCGGCTTGCCGGTGAAGACTTCGGCCACGAGGAACGGCTGCGAGAGGAATCGCTCGATGCGGCGGGCCCGATGCACGACCAGCTTATCCTCTTCGCTCAATTCATCGACGCCGAGAATCGCGATGATGTCTTGCAGTTCGCGGTACCGCTGCAGCGTCCCCTGCACACGGCGGGCAACGGCATAGTGCCGCTGGCCGACGTATTGCGGATCGAGAATGCGGCTCGAAGACGCCAGCGGATCGACCGCCGGATAAATACCCTTTTCGGAAATCGACCGCTCGAGATAAAGAAACGCGTCGAGCTGGCCGAAGGCGGTGGCCGGGGCCGGATCGGTCGGATCGTCGGCCGGGACGTACACGGCCTGCACCGAGGTAATGGCTCCCTTGCTCGTCGAAGCGATCCGTTCCTGCAATGCGCCCATTTCGGTGGCCAGCGTTGGCTGATAACCGACCGCGCTCGGCATACGTCCGAGAAGGGCCGACACTTCGCTCCCTGCCTGGCTAAAGCGGAAGATATTGTCGACGAAGAGCAGCGTGTCTTTGCCGGTCGTGTCGCGGAAGAACTCGGCCATGGTGAGGGCCGACAGCGCGACCCGCAGACGGGCACCCGGGGGCTCGTTCATCTGACCGAATACCATGCAGGTCTGTTCGATGACCTTGCGGCCAGTGCTACCGATATCGGTCTCCTGCATTTCGATCCAGAGATCGGTCCCTTCGCGGGTTCGCTCGCCGACGCCCGCAAACACCGAGTAACCACCGTGCGTGCTGGCCACGCGGGCGATCAGTTCCTGCAGAATAACCGTCTTGCCGAGACCGGCACCGCCGAACAAACCGGCTTTGCCACCGCGGACGAACGGCGTCAACAGGTCAATCACCTTGATGCCCGTTTCGAACAGTTCGGTGTTCGTCGACAGATCAGCCACGGCGGGTGCGGGGCGATGAATCGGCCAATATTCCTGGGCGTTGACAGGGCCCCGTTCGTCGATCGGATCGCCGAGCAGATTGAACACCCGGCCGAGCGTGGCATCACCCACGGGAACCGATAGCGGTGCTCCCGTATCGACCACGTCCTGCCCGCGGATCAGTCCGTCGGTGCTCCCCAGCGCGACGCACCGAACGCGTCCGCCGCCGAGCTGTTGCTGGACTTCGCCGGTCAGCTTGATCGAAACTCCCTTGTGGTTCGATTCGATCTTTACGGCGTTGTAGATCGCCGGCAGTTCATTGTCAGCAAACTCGACGTCGAACGTCGAGCCGATCACTTGCGTGATCTTGCCGATCTTGGCGGTTGCGGTGGCGGTGCTCATCAAAACTCTCGATGTAACAGTAGTGAATTGTTTGGATTGGCAATGCCTGACTTAAGTCAGGCGAGGACGGCGTAAAGTATTAGGTTCCCTTGAGGGCTTCCACGCCGCCGATAATTTCCATGATCTCGCCGGTAATCTGCGACTGCCGGGCGCGGTTGTAGGTCATCGACAGGTCCTTGATCATCCCCGAGGCGTTATCCGTCGCGCTTTTCATCGCGACCATGCGGGCGATCTGTTCGCTGACAGCCGCATCCAGGAAACACTTGAAGAGCTTGGCCTTGAAACTGGCGGGAACCACTTCGGCAAGGATGCTTTCGGCCGACGGGAGAAATTCGTAGGTCGACTCGCCCCGCTCCGCGGCAAGCGCAGTTTCAGCGGCCGAACTCGCGACCGCGTCGGCTCCTTCCAGCGAGCCAAGGGGAAGGAGGGTCTCCACCACGGCGATCTGCTTGCTGCTGGAGACAAACTTGGTGTAAGCCACATCGAGCCTGTCGAGCTTGCCGAGGGTGTAGAGGTCGAGGAATCGATTGGCGATTGGCTCGACCTCCTCGAACTTCGGCTGATCGTTGAATTGCAGGTACGTCTCGTCGATGGCGACGCCCCGATAGCGGAGCCCCGAGATGCCCCGCTTGCCCGCGACTTCTAGCCGTAAGGCGCTCTGAGCTTGCAGTTCCTGGTAGCGGGGAGCTGCCACACGGACAACGCCGCCGTTGTAACCGCCGCACAGACCGCGATTGGCGGTCAGCACGAGCAGGGCGGCGTGTTTAATTTCCGGCCGCGCTTCGAGCAATGGATGACTCACCTGGAGCCCGGCCTGGGCCAGGTTGGCGACGATTTGTGTGATGCGGCGGGTGTAGGCCGTGGCGGCGGTGGCCCGATCCATCGCCTTCTTGAACCGCGCGGTGGCGATCAGCTCCATCGTCCGCGTAATCTTGCGGATGTTGCGGATCGACTTGCGGCGTTTATCGAGGGCGCGGGCTTTAGCCATGACGTTTTATCGTTGGGTGGGCTGTGCCCACCTGATCGTTTGCGGTGGGCACAGCCCACCAAGTGGTTAAGTGACGAGGCGGATCGTGTACGGGTAGCGGTAAACGACACCCTTGTTGGCTTCCATCGCGGCAATGATGGCAAAGACAAGTGAGCCAATGCCGACCACCGGGATCAACAGAAAACCAACGCATGTCGCAGCACCAATGGCGAACGACACGACCAACGCAATCGTGACCGCAATCTGAAAGTTCAACGCTTCCTTGGCCTGGTCTGCAACGAACGCCGACTGATCCTTCTTGATCAGCCACACGATGAGCGGACCCAGAAACGACATGCCGCCGAGGAACGACGCAATCAATCCCGACAGGTGCGCGAGCAAGGCCCACTGCCGCTCGTCGGCGGTCGGCTCCATGACCGGCTTGAGTTCCGGCAAGGGAGGCGTGAAGTTCGGTTCGCTCGACATGGTTGTTTGGCCTAAAACCTCGAGTCACGCGGCGTTTGCCCGCTTACTTGCCCGCCTTTACAAACGTCGCCTTGAACTGGTTGATCGCTTCGGTCAGGGCGGGGCGGAGTTCGGCCGTCAGGTCCTTCTTCTCGATGATTTCGTTTCGCAGCTGAGCTTTCAGATCCTTCATGTACTGCAGGAGCTGCAACTCAAACTCACGCACACGGTTGGTCGGAATGCTGTCGAGCGCTCCCGTGTTGCCTGCGTAAATGATGATGATCTGGTCGACTACTTCCATCGGTTGGTACTGCGGCTGTTTGAGCAATTCGACCATCCGATAACCGCGATCGAGGCGGGCCTGAGTCGCCGCATCGAGATCGGTACCAAGCTGCGCGAACGCTTCGAGTTCGCGGAAGGCAGCCAGCGCCAGGCGGAGACCGCCGGCGACCTGCTTGTCTTTCATGGCCTTGATCTGGGCCGAGCCGCCGACGCGGCTGACCGAGATACCCACGTTCATCGCGGGCCGAATGCCTTTGAAGAAGAGGTCAGGCTGCAGGTAGATCTGTCCATCGGTGATCGAAATCACGTTCGTCGGGATATACGCCGAAACTTCACCTTCCAGCGTCTCGATAATCGGGAGGCTGGTGAGCGAACCGCCGCCGAGTTCCTTGCTGAGCTTGGCCGATCGTTCCAGCAAGCGGCTGTGGCAGTAGAACACGTCGCCCGGAAAAGCCTCGCGTCCCGGGGGACGCCGCATAAGGAGCGACATCTGGCGATACGCGACGGCCTGCTTGGACAAGTCGTCGTATACGATCAGGGCGTGCTCCCCTTTGTACGTGAAGTACTCGGCCATTGCCGTCCCGGCGTATGGGGCGACGTACTGCAGCGGGGCGGGTGCGCTGGCTCCCGCAACGATGACGGTCGTGTAGTCCATCGCCCCGTGGTCTTCGAGGACCTTGATTACGTTGCGGACGGAGGAGTCCTTCTGGCCGATTGCGACGTAAAAACATTTCACGCCGGTGTTCTTTTGATTCAGGATCGCATCGATGGCGATCGTCGTCTTGCCCGTCTTGCGGTCGCCGATGATCAGTTCCCGCTGGCCGCGGCCGATCGGCGTCATGGCGTCGATCGCCTTGATGCCGGTCTGCAGCGGCTCTTTCACCGGCTGGCGTCCGGCGACGCCGGGGGCCATGAACTCGACGGGGCGGGTTTGGGTCGTCGCAATTGGACCTTTGCCGTCGATCGGATTGCCGAGCGGATCGACAACGCGGCCGATCAGGGCTTCGCCGACCGGCACCGAGAGGAGCTTGCCGAGCGCCTTGACCTCGTCCCCTTCGTTGATGCCGAGGTAGTCGCCGAGAATCGTCACACCGACGCTGCTCTCTTCCAGATTGAACGCCATGCCGATGACGCCACCTGGAAACTGCACCATTTCCCCGGCCATCACATTCGAGAGGCCATAGACACGGGCGATGCCGTCGCCGACCTCCAGCACCGTGCCGACTTCCTCGACCCGGATCGTGTCGGTGTATTTTTCGATCTCGGCTTGAATGACCGAGGCAATTTCCGCTGCGTTGAATTTCGTCATTTCTTGACCTTTGCAGGACGCTACATACTGCCCGCGTCCGTTTTCGGTTCGTCGCGACAAGCGGTCGTTCTCGGAAGAGAATTCCGCCTATGCGGCGACTCTAGCAGATTGATTCTTTATCAGTTCTTACGTGAGCGCAAACCGCGCGAGCGATTGGCGAATGGTGTTGGTGGTGCGTTCGAGTGTGACCGATTCCATCGATTTCAGCTTGCCGGCCAGGCTGCCGTCGTACACGGTGTCTCCCACGCGGACGACGATACCACCGAGCAGGTCGGGATTCACTTCTGTCGAGAGAATCACTTCGCGGCCCAAGAGCTGCGTCAGGCGAGCCGCCACCTGTTGCCGGAGCGGCGCGCTCAGCGGCGACGCCGTTTCGACGAGCACCTCCACTCGATTGCGAAGCTGATGGAGCTGCAACCGAGCCGCCCGTTCGATCGCCCGGAGGCAATCGAGTCGTTCGTGCCCTGCGAGGACCTTTAGGAAGTTGAGCACTAGTGGGGAAACACGGCCGCCGAAGACTCGCTCGACAATCCCCACCTTTTCTTCGCTGGCGATCCGCGGCGTGCGGAGCACTTCGTCCAGATCGGGAGATTGATCGAGGGCCTCGCTCACGATCGTACCGAGCTCGTCGACCACGGAATCGGCCTGCCCGGCCTTCTCGGCAGCTCCGAGCAGCGCCTTCGCGTACACGGTGCCGATTCGCTGGCGGCCCGTGTCGAGCGAAGCTGCATTGGGTCGAGTTTTAGCCATGGGCAAGTTACCTGCAAACCACGGGGGCAGCCGGCGGGACGAACCCCCATCGGCAACCCGCAGAACCTAGTTAAGCTGCGAGAACTGCTGGAGTGAATCCGCAATCAGCCGGTCGTGATCCTCGGGCTTTACCTCGCGGCGAATAATTTTCCCTGCCAGGGAGACGGCCGTACTGACGCTCAGGTCGGCAATTTCCCGGAGGGCCTCGTTCTTTGCCGCGGCGATATCGGCCACCGCCCGCTCCCGCTCCCGCGTGGCAGCGGCCTGTGCCTCGGCGAGCAGGTTTTCTTTGGCTGCTGCGGCATCGGTGCGAGCTTGGGTCACGATCGAACGCGCCTCTTCCGTGGCGGCTGCCAGCTTCCGCTCATATTCCTGCAACTGCTTGGAAGCAGTGGCCGCCGCCTGTTTGGCCTCGGCAATCTGCCGGGCGATGGTCTCCTCCCGCTTGTCGAGCCCCGCCGCAATCGGCCCCCAGGCAAACTTGGCCAGAATCGCCAGGAGCAGCAGGAACACGATAAACGTGGCGATTCCCAGGTCAAACCGAAGTTCCTGAGCGGCCCGCAGGCCTGCCGAACCATCGCCGTGCGACAGGTCGTGCGGATCGTGGTGGGCGTGATCGCCAGCCGCATGATCCCCCGCCGCACCGTGTTCACCGGCACCGTGTTCGCCTGTAGCATGCTCGCCCGTCGCGTGCTCGCCCGCAGCGGATTCAGCGCCTGTGCCGCTGGCGGGCGGATGTGCCTCGTCCGCAGCTTTACCGTGAGCTTCGCCCACTGGCGCTTCAGCGGGAGCCGACTCGGCCGCTGCGCTGCCCGAGGGCTGCTCGCTGGCTGCCGCGGCCGCTGACTTCTCCGCCCCGTCGTCGGCAGCCACAGCCGCTCCCCCGCAGACTGCAAGCAATCCGCAGGCCGCGAGAATCAGGAATCGTTTCATCGGATCTAGGCCCATCCCGTTGGAGGACAAGAGAAACCACCGACTTCGCCAACGACTACAGGAAGCAGATCACGAGCGCGAAGAACGTGAACCCTTCGATGAGGGCCGCCGCGATGATCATCGCCGTTTGGATGTTGCCGGCGACTTCTGGCTGGCGGGCCATGCTCTCATAGGCGGTGCTGGCCAACTTGCCGATGCCGTAGGCGGCGCCCACGGTCGTGATGGCGGCGCCGAAGTACTTGCTGAAGTCGATCAGGGGTACTGGGGCAGGTGCGGGTTGCGCCGAAGCCACGCCAGCGATCAGCATCAGGCCCAGGAACGCGGCGACGAGAGTGACATACTTTCTCACGGGAAACTTCTCCTTCACAGAAAATGTGAAACTTGCACCAGGTTGGTTGTGTGCGGATCAGGGCGATTTAGTGCTTGTGGATCGCCGCGCCGATAAACAATGCGGACAAAAGGGTGAACACGTAGGCCTGCAGGAAGGCCACGAACAGTTCCAGCATGCTGAGCAGGGCACAGCCCACGACCGAGCAGGTGGCGGCAATCCACCACACCGGGCTGACGCTGCCGTCATCCGAAACAAAGTCCATCGCGGCCGTCGCCCCGAACGCGAGCCCCATGATGGCCAGGAGCACCATGTGCCCGGCCAGCATGTTCGCCAGAAGACGAACGGACAGGACCGCGTGCTTGATCAATAGGCCGCCGAGCTCGATCACAAAAATTACCGGCTTCAGGATCACCGCCATGTAGGTCGGTAGATCCATGCTCGGAATTTGGTTCAGAAAGTAACCGAGCACGCCAAATTGCATGACGCCGCCGATGAACCCGGTGAGCAGCGTGACAAGCGCCATCACCAGCGTCACCGCCCAGGTGCCTGTCGGTGCGCCGACCCAGGGGATCATTCCCGCCAGATTGCAGCCGAGAATGAAGAAAAAGATCGTGCAGAGGACCGGCGTGTAGGTGTCGCTGGGGCGATGATGGGCGTGGTCGTCGTGGCTGTGACTGCCATGTCCATGACCAGCGTGTGACTCCGGCTCGTGGGCGACGGCTGCTGCCGCATGCTCGCCGTGCCCATCGCCGGCATGCCCGTCCGTGTGCCCATGATCTTCACCATGATGCCCGTCGAGCGCAGGACGGGCGATCTGATCTCGTATAAACACGACGAACAATTCGAGGAGATTCCAGGACTTCCCTTGCGGCGCGCCTCCCGCGGCCAGCTTTCGTCCCAGCCAACTGAAGAGCAGGACCAGGATAATCCCAACCGCCACCTCGATCACCATGAACTTCGAAATGCAAAAGCCGAAGTCGTCGCGATTGATCCAGCCCGTCTCCTGGCTGATGAGCGTCGTCTCCGGCTCGTGCAGATTGCGCAGCTCGCCGAACGGCTGCGGAATCAGGATCTTGCCGGAGAGGTGGAAGTTGTAGCCGTCGATTTTTTCCTTCGACCACTCGGGCTGCGATGGATCGCGCTGAAACTCACGAACTGCCTCGTCACTTCCGGCCCGATGGCGAGCGGCGTTCCACTGAGCCTGAAACTCAGGCGTGTCTCGCAGCGTCAGAAAGGTCGCATAAGGATCGCCTGCATGATGCGACTCGATGTAGTCGGCGAATGTCACCTTTCGAGCAGTCTCGACGGCCGCTTCGTCTTGTTTGGCACGGGCGGCGGCAATCTCCGCGCGTTGCCAGGCACTGTATTCAGCACGAGCCGCACTGAACTTCTCGTTCAGAAAGCGATCGAACGGCTTGGCGTGATGCGCATGATCGCTGTGGACCCAGTGCTGCCAATCTTCGTGCGATTCGGCTTTAGGGGGCAAACCCGCGTTGAGCGTGGAGAGCTCGCCGTAGAGCTTGCCAAACTCCCATTCCTGAAACTGCGGATCGAGGCGCACCCAGACGGCGGGGAATTCCTGCTTGCTCTTAAATGCAGCGGGCGCGAGCACCTTCGGCACTTCGAAGAAGAAGGCATCCTTGATGTGCAGGATTGGATCGGCCATGACGCACTATCGAGGTTGAACACCACTGGTGGACGGGGCGGGCGAGGGACTGCCGGCGGTTTTGCGGTAGGTAGACTGCGGCACGTACCGGAGCGAAAGGAGCGTTTCCACGACCAACGCGACAAGGTACAACCCCAAAATCATCGTGAAGACACCTGCCTCGGACAGGTCGGGACTGAGCTTCTTCAGCGCCAGGCCCACACCAAGCGGCAATCCCATCCGGACTAACATTCCCCCGAATACGGCCAAAGCCGAAAAATTGATTTGGTGACCAATCCAGGCGATCGAGAGCGCCAGCGAAGCAGAAAGCCAGCAAACGGCAAAAGCAATACCCGCAGCCTCCAACCCCAACAGCCCGGCATGGCGATAACCAAACCAAGCGATTACGGCAGCAAACGGCAGAAGCACGGCAGCGATAATCGCGCACGAGCCACACAGGCCCGCCAGCGAACTGGATGCCTGATTGTGAGTCGCCCTACCTGCCTGCGGGTCCACGCTGGGAATTCCCTGGGTCGCGCGGTGGCCGGTTCCCCCTCCTGGGCAGCGTCATCTGGATCAAATGCCAGATCCCGACCGTCACGCCAAGCGCCAAACCCACCAGCACCCAATAGCGAGTTCCGAGGCGACGATCGAGGAACGATCCTCCGATCGCAGGCAGGGACATTTCGAGGGAAACCGTGGTGATTTTGGCAACCCATTCCATAGCCAACGCCATGGGATGGGGCTTTCGCGGCGGGTCGTTCACGCTGCACCAACCGGTGGCCCCCGCCTGCGGCGTCCTGCTAGTAAATCGCAAGAACGACCAGCCGAAAACCATTCCGGTCGAAGGAGGCCTCGCGGCACACCCAAACCGAGGCAAACCGCGCATTAACGTAATGCAAGGTCTGCGAAAGGAGGTAATCTAGTGGCCGCAGGTAGCCCGGTCAACGTACCCAGGTCATAATTCGTGTTTTTTTTCACAAAGTCAAGACGATCGGCTGCAATCTATTTCATACAAACAACTTATGGCGAATCAGGCGAGTCGTTTTGTCGCCGTAAGTCCAAAACAGCTCATTCCGGTATTCAGCCCCCGCCAGCAGCCTGCTGGCAGGGCCACGAATTTAGCCCGAGAGCCCACTCGGCCGAGTGGATCAAACACTGCGCGACATGACAAATTGCGTCATCGCCGCCAGCACTTCGCGGGCCGGACTGGCTGACAGCCCGCTCAACCGCTCGCGGGCCCGATCGGCAAAGTACTGCCCCTTTTGTCGGGCGTAGTCGAGGGCTTCATAGCGCTGGAGCAAGGGCGCGAGCAACTCGGGCCGGCGGGCGTCGCTCTGCAATAGCTCGAGCATGGTGGCCCGATCGGCATTATCGGCCAAGGCCAGGGCCCGGATGATGGGCAGCGTCGGCTTTTGCTTTTCGAGATCGGTCCCCAGAGACTTTCCTGTGGCCTGTTCCTCGCCTTGAACATCGAGCAGGTCGTCGGCAATCTGAAACGCGATTCCCAGATCGCGGCCGAAGCCGTCCATCTCGGACGCCAGCGACTCGCTGGACCCGGCAAACTCGGCTCCTAGCCGGGCGCTCACCGCGGTCAGTTCCGCCGTCTTCGCTTCGATGATTTCGAGGTATTCCTGCTCGGGCAAGAGGAAATTGCCGCGACTCCCTTTCTGCCGCAGTTCCCCCTCGCAGACGATGTTCGTCGCCCGGCCGATCCGCCGGCAGCCGACGGTCGAATCGAGCGTGCTGGCCAGGTAAAACGCGTGCGAAAACAGGAAGTCGCCAAGCAGCACGCTGGCCTCGTTGTCCCACCGTGAGTTCACCGTCGCCAAGTGCCGACGCATCGCTGCTTCGTCGAGCACGTCGTCGTGCACGAGGGTGGCCGTGTGAATCATCTCGACCACGGTGGCTAGCGTCAGATGGGCCTCGTTCACTCGGCCAGCAATAGCCTTGGCCACCAAAAGCAGCAGCGCAGGCCGCATTCGCTTGCCGCCGAGCAGGCAGCCGTAGCGCACGAGCTCATCGACAAACGGATAATCGCTCCGCAGTTCGCCCGCCAGCCGCTGTTCGACCTCGGCCAATTCTGCCGCGACCGGCTCATAGATGGTGCTCAGAATGGTTCGGCTATGGCCCGCGAGACTGCTCGCAGCATGTCCGTTCGCATGGCTCGCGGTTTGGCGTTCGGCAAGCGTCGTGGGGGTCGGCATGGGGACTCGTTCCCGCGAAGGGGTCAGTTTAAAAACTTGCGCTTTCGAGCTGCGGGATGGTCTGAATTCGGCAGACCTCACTCAGGCGCTTAATTAACCGCAGCCGCGGGGTTTGGTTCACGCACAAACCGTCCACTCCGGCCACCATCCTTCTCGACCAGACAGACCTCGCCGATGACCATCTCCCGATCGATGGCCTTGCACATGTCGTAAATCGTTAGTGCGGCAACACTTACAGCCACAAGCGACTCCATCTCGACACCGGTTTTGGCGGTCACTTTGACCTCGGCTTCGATGGTGATCGTCCGCTCGTCGGCAAACGAAAACGAGACGCTCGCACTGTCGAGTCCCAGCGGATGGCACAGCGGAATCAAGTCGCCGGTCCGTTTGGTAGCCATAATGCCGGCCAGCCGGGCGACTTCCAGCACGTCGCCTTTGGCAAATCCGCGGTCGCGAATCCGCGCTAAGGTGGTTGGCTGCATCGTGACTTGCCCGCGAGCCCGCGCCAGCCGGGCAGTGACCGGCTTGTCGCTAACATCCACCATCCGGGCGGCTCCGCTGGCATCAAAATGCGTCAATTCTCCCGACATTCATTCGGCCCCAACACAACGAGCGGCGATCGGCGAGCAGCTATTTCTGCGGGGAAATCGCCGCACTGTTTTGTCTCCTCACGCTTCCTTCATGTGGGCGATATTCTAGCCGTGGGCCATGATTGTCGGACAGGGGCGGGAAGTTCGTGACGGCACCCCACGCCGTGAGCCGGCGAGCATACAATCCGCCCTATTCGGCTTTTGCCGCCCGGGGGCGCCCTTTCCACAAGCCATGTCAACCGACGCTTCGCCGCGGTCCCCTGATGGCACTGCGGTCACCTCTCTCCGTGTTACTGCCAGCGCCTCTGCCGGCCGGCGGATCAGTTCGCTCGACCAGTTTCGAGGCTACACCGTCGCGGGGATGTTCCTCGTGAACTTTGTCGGCGGATACACGGTGATTAAGGAAGCGTTGCCGAATCTTCTCCATCATCACACATTCTGTAGCTATGCCGACACGATCATGCCGCAGTTTTTTCTGGCGGTCGGCTTTGGCTATCGGATGACGTTCCTTCGCCGCCGCGAGCGGGAGGGAATTTGGCCGGCCTATCGGCATGTGCTGTGGCGGGTCGCGGGCCTGTTGGTCATCGCCCTGTTCGTCCACGGCCTGGATGGCGATTTCGATTCATGGCAGGAAGTGGTTGAACTCGGCCCGCGCGGGTTCGTGGAAACGGCGTTTCAGCGCAGTTACTTCCAGACGCTCACGCACATCGCGGTGACGACGCTGTGGGTGCTGCCGGTGATCGCCGCCGGTTGGTGGCCGCGCGTCGCTTTTATGGCGGCCAGCGGCGTGCTGTTTCACCTGCTTTCGCAGGCTAGTTACTACGACTGGGTTTTGAAGCGGCCGGGAATCGACGGCGGTCCGTTGGGATTTCTCACCTGGACGATTCCGCTCCTGGCCGGCACGCTGGCCTACGATCTGTGGCAGGCGAGCGAGCGACCGCCGGTTACCAAACTGCTGCTCTACGGCGCGGCGCTCGCCGCGCTGGGTTATGCCCTGGCCTCGCTGAACACGATCACGCCGCCGAACAGCCTCGCTTCCGGACAGTGGCCGCTTGTCGAACCGCCGTTCGTCCGGCCGAGCCAACCCGTCAACATCTGGACGATGAGCCAACGGGCCGGCAGCGTGTCGTACCTCACATTCGGTGCCGGTTTTTCATTGCTGACACTCGCCCTGTTTGTCCTCGTGTCCGATGTTGCCGGCTGGCAATTGCCTCTGTTCCGGACGCTCGGAACCAACGCCCTCGTGGCCTACGTCCTGCACGATCTGGTGATGAGTGCGATGGGCCCCTTCATCCCCCGCGACGCTCCACTGTGGTACTTGGCGGCGGCGTTCGTGCTGTTCTTCGCCGTTTGCTACGCGTGCCTCCGCTATTTGGAGGCGAATCGCCTCTATCTAAAGTTGTAAACGGACACGCGGCGCAGGACGGCAGTGTCCAGGCACTCGGTATGCTGAGTCCAAGTCCCTGTCATGGTTGAACTTGGGGCGTTCTCTGGTAGGATAAAGAGTCTCGCGATCCGGACGGCGCTCGTTCGGTTCGCAAGCCGGTTCACAAACCGGGCGGTAGACGGTTGGTTCGCATGGTCGCCCGTTCGCGGCGCTGGTGCTTACGATTGGATGTGCGTTCGTCATACCACTCTGTCCAACAACGGTCAGAATCTGACCGCGGTCAGGCGGAGTGGGAGCCGGTACTTTGCCCCCTGCGTGCAGGAAGCCGAAGGTGAGGGATTGATGTCTCTGATCTTAATGATCCTGCGATTGCTGTTCGGTTGGATTCGGCCCTCCTGGGATGAGGCGTTGCCGCTAGCCATTCGGCGCGACGGCAGACTCGAAAGCCGCCCCGATCCCTGGAGCATGCCGCGCCGCCAACCGCGTCCGGCAATCGGGCAAAGGACAACCTTTTGGCGCGCGATGCTGCGCGCTTTGGGCCACTGGTATAGCTACTGGTTCGGCCCCCGGCCGAAGCGGTCCTGAACGCCGGGCTGCGGCCATCCGGGCCTCTGCCAGCCTCTCCCTCGCGAGAAACGTTCCGATCGTATTGCCAGCGCTGCGACCCCGCGGGTTTGCACCCTCGATCGTCGCGCTCGGACAATACAGGGAGATTTTCGTGGGCGAGGGTGCTCCTCTACATATTCTGGCCGTGCTGGATCAGCAGACGCTGGGTCAACTGGCGCAGGGTCCACTGGTGCTAGGTCAACTCGTGCTGGGCCAGCTTACCGACTTCGCTCAGCACGTTCCGCTCCTGGCTCAGATGAGTCAGACAACCCAAGTGATTGTCGTCCTGGTGGCGACAGTCTTGGCGGCCGGACTAACGTTCGCTGTCGTCAAGTTTCTCGATCGGCTGCGCAAAGTCGATGCCGAGAATTTGGCCCGACAAATTGTCGACCGCGCGGAACAAGAGGCTGCCAGCAAGCTGAAAGAGGCTGAACTGGCCGCCAAAGAGAAAGAGTTGGCCCAGAAGGCCGAATCGGAACGGATGTTGTCGAAGGCCCGCGAAGAATTGCGGGAACGCGAGCGGACGCTCGATCGCCGCCAGGAACTGCTCGGCCAGCAGGACGACGATCTGCGGAAGCAGCAGAAGATGGTCGAATCGAACCAGCGCCGGCTGGCGGAACGGCTCGACGACGCTAATCGCCGCCACGACGAACTGGGCAAGATGCTGGAAATGCAGCGGCAAACGCTGCACTCGCTGAGCGGCCTGTCGCCCGGCGAGGCGACCAAGCGCCTGCTCGATTCGCTCGAGCAGGAACTGCAGCAGGAAATGGGCGCAATCATCATGCGCCATGAAAAGCGAATGACCGAAGTGGTCGAGCAGAAGTCGCGGGACATCGTGCTCGTGGCGATGCAGCGGTATGCCGCCGCCCACACCGCCGAGCACACGACGAGCACCGTCGACATCCCCAACGACGAGATGAAGGGGCGAATCATCGGCCGCGAAGGGCGGAACATTCGCACTTTCGAAAAGGCAACCGGCGTCGATGTGATCATCGACGACACGCCAGGCGTGGTGATCGTCAGCGGCTTCGACCCGGTCCGCCGCGAAATTGCCCGCCAGACGCTCAACAAGCTGATCGCCGACGGCCGGATTCACCCCACGCGGATCGAAGAAATTGCCGCCGAAACGCAAAAGGAGATCGAAGCCTTCATTCAGAAGAAAGGCGAAGAGGCCGCCCAGGAAGTCAACGTGCACGGCCTCCACCCCAAGATCCACTACATGCTGGGCCGGCTACACTTCCGCACCAGCTACAGCCAGAATGTCCTGCGGCATAGCGTCGAAGTGGCGTTCCTTACCGGCATGCTGGCCGAGATGGTCGGCCTCAACGGCGATATCGCCCGCCGCTCGGGCCTGCTGCACGACATCGGCAAGGCGGCCGATCACGAACTCGAAGGAGGGCACCCGAAAATCGGCGCCGACCTGCTCAAGCGGCACGGCGAGAAGCCCGAGATTGTCCACGCGGCGTTCGGCCATCACGACGAGATTGTCACCGAGTATCCATACACGATGCTGGTAGCGACGGCGGATGCCTGCAGCGCGTCGCGGCCTGGCGCTCGGCGGGAGTCGCTCGAGCGGTACATCAAACGGATGGAAGAGCTGGAATCGATCGCCTGCGGATTCCCCGGGGTGGAACAGGCCTTTGCCATTCAAGCGGGGCGCGAACTGCGCGTCATTGCCAGCGCCCGCGACACGGACGACGGCAAGGCGGCCAAAATCTGCCGCGATATTGCCAAGGCGTTCGAGGAGCAACTTACTTATCCTGGCGAAATCAAGGTGACCGTCGTCCGAGAGTCCCGATTTACGGAAGTAGCCCGCTAGAGTCCGTGAGTGCCGCGATATCGGGCGATGAATGGCGGCCGGCGGACAAGGTGAATTGATCGCAATGCGGATTCTGTTGATTGGCGACATCGTCGGGCGGCCGGGAATGCGAATCGTAACCCACGCGGTTCCGATCCTTCGGCGGCGAGAATCGCTCGATCTGGTCGTTGCCAATGCGGAGAACGCGGCGGACGGCTCGGGGCTCAGTCCGTCGCAGTATCACAAGCTGATCGCGGCCGGAGTGGACTGCATTACGCTGGGGGACCACATTTACCGCCGCTCCGAGATTTGCGGCGTCCTGAATTCCCAGTCCAACATCGTCAAACCGGCCAACTATCCGGCGGCCGCGCCGGGGCGGACGTGGGCGGTGGTCGCGGCGGCCAGCGGCGTGCAGGTCGCGGTCGTGAGCCTGCTGGGCCGAGTCTTCATGCGGCCGGTCGATTGCCCGTTTCAGGCGATCGACCGCGTGCTTGAGGAGATTCCCGCCGAGGTTCGCCTGCGGGTGGTCGACCTGCATGCCGAAGCGACGAGCGATAAGCAACTACTGGGTCGGTATCTCGACGGACGGGTGACGGCAGTGCTGGGAACCCATACGCACGTGACGACCGCCGACGAGCGGATCCTGCCGGGGGGGACTGCGTTTCAGTGCGACGTGGGAATGACGGGCCCGCACGACAGCATCCTGGGCCGGCGAATCGATCGAGTCCTGGAAACGACGACCACGTTTCAGCCCACGCATTTCGATGTGGCCGAAGGAGATGTGCGGATCAGCGCTACCCTAGTCGAAGCCGACGAGGCGACCGGCCGGGCGACAGCAGTCCAGCGGCTGTGCATTCGCGAGGACGACGTCCGCGACTGGCCGGCGAATCAGGTGCCGGCCACGCCGCCGCTCATGTAGCAGCGATCGTTAAGCGGCGTGCACGCATTCCGAACTCGACTCATCCCACATCCCCGAGGTCGAGCGCTTCCCCATAGCGGAAGAGCACCATCCGCCGCAGCGCGGCGAATCGGGGCGTCGTCAGTTCCGGGTCGACCGCGACGAGCTCCTGGGCATCGCGGCGCGCTTCCTCGACGATTGCCGTATCCCGCGCGAGATCGGCAATCCGTAGCGGCGGCAGACCGTGCTGCCGCGTGCCAAACAGGTCCCCCGGGCCGCGGAGGCGAAAGTCGATCTCCGCCAGCGCAAACCCATCGCTGGTCTTCGTAAACGCGTCGAGCCGGTCGCGCGATTCGTCGGTCTGCGGGTTGGCAAAGACGCACAGGTAGCCCGGATGGCTCCCCCGGCTGATCCGCCCGCGAAGCTGATGCAGTTGGGCGAGGCCAAACCGCTCGCCCCCCTCGATCGCCATTAGCGTGGCGTTGGGCACATCGACTCCCACCTCGACGACGCTCGTGGCGACGAGCACCTGCGTGCGGCCGCTGCGAAAAGCGTCCATAGCGGCGTCCTTTTCGCTCGGCGTCATCCGGCCGTGCAAAAGCCCCAGCGAGTAGTTGGCCAATTCGCCGCGCGAGAGGACCTCGAACAACTCGCGTACGTTAACTCCTTCGACAAAATCGCTCTCCTCGACGAGCGGCGCGATGATATAGCCCTGCCGCCCGGCATCCAGCTCCTTGCGGAAGAACTGCCACCACTTGAGCCGCTGGGCGTCGGCGGCCCAGTAGGTATGCACCTTCTGGCGGCCCGGAGGCACGTCGCGGAGGGTCGATACGTCGAGATCGCCGAACAGCGTCATGCCGACGGTGCGGGGAATCGGGGTGGCTGTCATCACCAGGTAATGCGGGTCGATGCCGGCCTTTTTGAGGGCCGCCCGCTGCCGCACGCCAAACCGGTGCTGCTCGTCGATCACGACGAGTCCCAACTTGGCAAACTCGACTCCCGACTGGGCCACGGCATGCGTGACCGCGTGCGTGCCGACGACGATGTCGAGCTCTCCAGCCGCAATCTTTCCGAGCAGATCGGCTCGCTCGCCTACGGTGAGCGTCCCGGTCAAGAGGCCAATCCGCACCTTGCTGGCGGCCAGCGCCCGGCTGAGCGTTTGCTGGTGCTGGCGAGCGAGGATTTCCGTCGGGGCCATGAACGCTGCCTGATAGCCGTGGGCGACGGCCAGCAGCATCGCATACATCGCGGCGACTGTCTTGCCGCTGCCGACTTCTCCCTGCAGGAGGCGATTCATGGGATGAGGCCGAGCCATGTCGGCACAGATTTCGTCAATCGTTTGCCGCTGGCCGGCCGTCAGTTCGAAGGGAAAGAGCCGCACGATGCGGGCGTCGATCTTGCTGCTGGTGGGAAGCGGCGGCGCAGCGCGATTGTGCTCCAGGCGATACTTCCGCAGCGCGAGCGCAAGCTGCAGGACAAACAGCTCCTGATAAATGAAGCGTCGCCGGGCCTGCTCGAGACTGGCCTGATCGTCAGGCGAGTGAATCTGCGGCAGGGCCCGGCGGATGGGCCACAGGTCGTGAGCCGCCAGGAAGTCTTCGGGAAAAACGTCGTCGACGAGTTCCGCGAGCGATTCCACGACACCGCCGACCATCCGCCGCATCTGGTTTTGGTTGATGCCGTCGGTGAGCGGATAGACGGGGAGAATCCGGCCGGCGGGGGCGTCTTCGTTTTCGGCCAGCGGCTCGATCCGCGGATGAATCATCTCCCAGCGGAGCCCTTCGAGCTTGGGCTCGCCCGAGACCATCAGTCGGCGGCCTTCCTCGAGCTTCTGCCGCATCCAGGGCTGATTGAACCACAGGCAGCGGAGAAACCGCGTCCCTTGCCGCAGCAACATCCCCAAGAGCGATTTGCCGGGCCCGGTGTTCCGCAGTTCAACCTCCTCGACGATGCCGACAACGCTGGCCGAGCGGCCTTCCTCGAGCTGATCGATCTCGCGCAGCTCCGACAGATCCTGATAGGCCCGTGGGAAGAAGAACAGAAAATCGCGGGCGTAGTGCAGGTCGAGCTTGGCCAGCAGTTCCGCCCGCTGCGGCCCGATCCCCTTCACAAACTGCGCAGGAGTCGCCAGCCGCTCGGCAGCGGAGGGACCGGGGGATGCGGGAGGAACCGAGGACATGCGATGCGGCGGGCCGAGGGCGTTACGAACGGCAATTGCGGCAATCGTAACAGCCGCCGTTTGAGCATACTGCTGGCCGAATCGGGCTGCCACCTGCGGAGATGGTGCTGTTCCGAACGGCCCCGCCCGCGAATTTAACGTCACGCCGCAACGTCGGCCGGCGGGCCTCTCAAGAATCCGCGTCCATTTGCGTTTATCCGCGGCCCTGACCGGGCATTTTTTCCGCAGATTTTCGCCGTTGAACGCAACTGCGGCGGTGAGAAAAGATTGTCAGCCGCGGCGCTCCGTGGTCTCGCCTCCGTCGGGCTTCACTTTCGATTCTGCCGAAATGAGCAGACCCGATTCGTCCCACGCCTTGGCCAGATCGAACTGGATCCACTCGGGACTGAGGTGAATGTCGAGGGAATCGAGCCGTCCTGGCCCCAGGTTCTGATAGCCGTGCGGGATGTTGGCAGGCCCCAAGACAACGTCCCCCGCTTCGGCATCGATCGTCTTGTCGCCGACCGTGAAGCGAGCGCGCCCCTCGGTGATCGTGAAGATTTCGTCATAGGGATGCACATGGAGCGTTGGCCCCGCGCCCACGACGTCCGTCACGTAACGGATCAGGGTAACGTTGGTCCGCAAGTCCTTACCTTCGAGCAGGCCGCGTAGTGCCCGCCCCGGATGCTGCCACTGGCTGGCAGTCACCTTCGCGGGCTCAACTTTCGAGGGAATCTTCATCGTGGTCTTTTCCTCAGTCCGGGGGCACCGGGGCCAATGATCATGCAAAGCGGGATCGACGTCGTTTCGGCACCGCAAGTGGCGCCGCCCTCCGCCGCCGAACTAGTTTACAGGCCGTTTCTGCCGATCGCCTGCCAGCAGCTCTGCACGGGTTTCTTGCCGCAGATTTTCGCCGATGAACGCAGATCCGGCGGATGGCAACTAAGGACATACGGCCGAGTCACAACCCATCGAACTGGCGTAACTGATTATCGGCACTCTGGCCCCCAGGGCTCGCAACGCACCGGTGGCGAGCGGTCGGCGATGACCTGGGAAACAAGCCGAACGTCGAACTACAACACAATCACTCAGTCTTCAACGCTCTCGGTGCGCCCCCGACACAGAGAGATGCCAAAAAAGTTAGGCTACGGTCGTGTTCGACACTTTTGCGTTAGCATCGAGCCACTCTGCTGCCTGACTCTTGGCGTCGGCGACAGTATCAGACTCTCCGCCGTGAACACAGTAGCGGAAATCTTCATGAAAAATGCACCACGCATACTTTCCAGCATTAGTGCTCACGCCAATCTGAGCTGAGAACCGAGTCTCGGTCGTCCCGTAGTAGTACTCGTATGTTGCTTCTACCTTGGTCCATTCAATCGTCATGACGTGTGAAGCGGCGGGGTGGGGCAGGTCGACCGGCCGATCTGTGACTCTTGATTCTACCAGGCCGCCCGCCCCCGGCATGCCGCTAATCCCCCGGCTCCGTCACCGGAAAGCCCAGGCGGGCTTTGAGCGCTGGGCGAGCGTCTTCGTGGACGACGAGCAGCTTTTCGGGGAATCGCCGATGGGCGACGATCGCGTCGAAGATTTCGCCTTCGGTGTGGGCGTTCATCCCCAGGCCCGCCAGGTACATGAGCCGCAGATTCCGGTCGCGGTTGATCTGGGCATCGGCCAGCCACGGCTCGAGGTCGACCGCCTGCCCGGCGTAGGTGGCCAGCAGATCCCAGGTCGAGTTGAAACCAACCTCGACGAGCGAATCGGCCACGACCAAATGGTCGGGCGACTGCAGCCGGGCGTCGAGCGCTTCCACGTCGATCGCTAGCGGCTCTTCGTGTCCCAGGAGGACAACGTCGTAGCCGTAGCCTTCGACGTCGTTGCTCCAGATCGAGCCGTGGGGAAAGACATTGAAGAAGGTCGCCACTTCGCTTTTCACTGCCTCGGTGCTGCTTTCGTACAGCGGGACCCACTGCGTGATGACGCCGCCGGGATTCAGCCTTTCGCGGCAGAGGTGAAAGTACTCCTCGGTGTAAAGTGTCGCCGCTCCTTTGACCCAGGGGTTGATCGGGTCGGACGTGACCACGTCGAATTTTTCCCGCGTCGTGAGGATGTAGTGCCGGGCGTCGTCGTAGATGACTTCCACCCGCGGATCGGTCACCACATGGTTGTTCTCCTCGCCAAAATGCTTCGCGACGACCTGCGGAATCAGCGGCTCCAGTTCACAGATGACAACGCGCTCGACGCTCGGATGCCGCAGGAACGAGCCGGCGGTGACCCCCGCGCCGCAGCCCACGACGAGGACGCTCTTCGGGTTCGGGTGGGCGAGCGCTGGAATATGGCCAAGCATCCGCTGCAGGCGCATATCCTGCGGCTCGCTCGAGGCTTCGACCTTGCCGCTGACGTGGAAGTTGCGAATGCCGCCGGCGAGCTGCGTGACGGCGACCGACGAGTTCATTCCTTCGCCGACAAATAGGAGCTTCGTGCCGTCATTGCGGCGGGTAACGTCGGGCGTGTTGCGGCCGTAGGCGATCAGTTCGCCCGGAACGGGAGGCACCGTACGGGCTAATGCGATTGCGGCGAACGTGCCCAAGAACGCGAGCGCGGCGGGCACGAGCGGCCGCGACGCGGAGTCTCCCGCAAGACCGCTGGCGGAGGACGGAGTGGCGGAACCGCTGGCCCAAAGCGAGGGCACCAGGACCAACAGACCCGAAGCCAGCGATAACAGGACGAGCAACCGCTGGGCATCGCTCGTGCCGATCCAGCCGACGATGAACACGCTGAAGCCGAGTGCACCGAAGATTGCGCCGATCGTGTTGGCGGCATAGATCCCGCCGACGAGTTTTCCCGGATCGACAGGTGCACGTGATCCGCTCGCCCAATCACTTGCCGCGCGGTCGCTGGCCGCCGCGGCCAGGGCCAGCGGGAAGCTGGCACCCCACAACAGCGCCGGCGGGAGCAGTCCCCAGAAGCAACGCACGAGGTCGAGCTGAAACGTCAACCAGGGATTGGCCGCGAGCGTCGGATCGACCGGCCAATAGGGTAAAGAGACCGCCAGTTGCATGGCCGTCCAGGCGATCCCCCCGGTCAACAGAAGCTGGCAAAAGCCGAGAGCCAATCGCGGCTGGGCGATATTCTTAGCCAGAAACGCCCCGAAGCTGCTGCCGATTCCCAGCCCTACCAGAAAGACCGCGAGGATGATCGAGAACGTGTAGACCGTCCCTCCCAGGAGGAGCGACAAGAGCCGCGTCCAAATGACCTCGGCCCCCAGGGCACACAGCCCCGAGAGACCAATTGCCACATAGACGGTCCACGCGGCGCCGCGAACAGGCTGCGGAGCAGGCAATTCGGAAGGTTTGCCGGCCGCACGTTCCTCCGGTTCGCAAAATGTCGCCAGTTTTGGGATGCGAGCCGCCAGCCCGAGCGCCAAGAGCCCTACAGCCACGTTGATCGCCACGGCGACATACGTCGCCACCGCCATGTCGAAGAGCCGCAAGAGCACAAAACCGGCGAGTAAACACCCCACCACCGCGCCGACGATATTGCCGCCGTAGAAAAATCCGAGCCAGGCGACGCCGCGGGGCGTTGCCTCCACCCAGCGGGCCACGGCGGGGAGCGTCGCCCCCATCAGGAATGTGGGTGGCAACAGACAGATTGCGGCCACGACGCCCCGCATCAGCACGGCACTCGTTCCATGTCCGCCCACGGCGCGATACAGCAAACCAACCTGCGGCATTCCGAACAGGATGACGAGCCCGAGCGCGCCGATCGCCAGCTCCAGCACGGCATAGACCCGCAGCGGATGCCGCTGTCGCGAGACCAGCCGGGGCAGCAGCAGGCTCCCCAGGCACATCCCGCCCATGAACGTCCCCAGCAGCACCCCCAGCGAAACGGCCGAAACGCCGATCACCAGTTGCAGCAGTTGAAACCAGACGATTTCGTAAATCAAAGCCGCACAGCCGCTCCCGACGAACAAGAGGAGCATCCAAGGAAGCGCACGGCTGGAGGCGGAATCTTCCGACGTGGCAGACACCGACATAGGCGAACTCAGCCGAAAGGCGTAGATAAAGAGCGACTAGACGAGGGGCCGAACCTGATTGAACCCCGGTTGTAGCGTTTCGGACCGCGGCATTTGGGTAGATTATCGGGCTGGGTGCCGCCGCAAGCGCAATAGCTAGGTCCAGGGGCTTTCTGCGGCCTCGTGCGGCCGACGGCACTCGCGCAGAAGTTCCACCAGCGTCCGCAAATGCTGGGCTGGTAAATGGCCCAGTTGCCGCTGGTGGCACTCGCGGACGGGCCCTTCGAGTTCGGCGAGCAGGGCGATGCCGGCCGGACTGATACCGACCTGCACCACTCGCCGGTTGTCGGGCATTCGCTCCCGGACCACCAGGTCGCGCTGGGCGAGGCGGTCGAGCATCCGCGTGATGTCCGGGGCGTGCGACACCAGCCGCGAGGCGAGGACCAGTGTCGGCAACGTGCCGGGGTGCTCGGCCTTGAGCAGGCGGAGGGCGTTGTATTGCTGCGCGGTCAGGTCGTGCTGGCCGAACAGTTCATCCTCGATCATCCGCAGTCGATCGTAGGTCCGCCACAGGTTGAGGTAGACCTCCTGCTGTGGAGAATCGAAACGCCGAGGCCGGGGGGAAGACATGGTGGGATGGTAATCGCGGCACTCGATTTTGACCAGCCGCGGGCGTTACGACGAGGCGCTCCGGTAATGACGCAAGGCGGCTTGAAAGACCCATCGCGAGGCAAGCAGGCTCAGTGACGTGGCCAGCAGGGCAAAGATCGCGAGCGGCCAGACTCGCGTGCCGTCCGGAGCAATCGGCCGGGCGATGATCTGCGCCGGGACGTTGACGACAATCAAAATCGGAATGATGAACGTGAATCCGGCCCGCAGCGGCGTTCCCCACGGACCGCTATAGATCTCCATCGGGTAGCGGGCGAAATTCGTAATGTAAAACCAGAAGTCGTAAAGCGATCGATTCTGACCGAGCCAGATGCTGGTGGCCGAAAGGGCAATCATCAAACTGTACATGATCGCCACACCACACAAAACGTAGAACACGTAGAGCACGGCCGAGATCGGCGACAAGACGAGCGGATCGGGCGACGCAGTGGTTAGACGAACGAGACTCACGGTCAGCAGAATCAGCCCGGCGGCGAAATTCGCCAGGCTCGACCAGTCGACTTTCTCGAGCGAAATGAGGAACTGTGTATCGATCGGCTTGAGCATGGCGAAATCGAGGCCGCCGGTGCGGATGAGTTCGCTGAGCGCCTCGCAGTTCGGCATAAAGAACGCCTGCACCAGGCTGTTAACGATCATCGTCGTCGCCAGGAACGCGAAAAACTCCCACTTCTCCCAGCCGGCGATCGATTCGGTGAATCGATACACGAGGAAGTAGTACCCGAGGTTCATCAGCGTCCAGGTGACGCTGCTCACGCACTCGATCAGAAAGTTCATGCGGAAGGTCATGTTCCGCACGAGGCTGTTTCGAGCAAAGGCGAGATAGATCCGAAAGTAATTCACACGCGGCAGCACGCTCACCTCCCCGCATTGTCTCGACGAGTTCTCATCCCCCGAACGCACTGTACCGCCGGGTCCCGAAATGAAAGAGGACGCGCGAGAGGATCGCAAAGAACACGACCCAGCCCACCTCCATCGCGAGCCCCCAGGCGAGCGCCGCTCCTTCGATCTTGCCCAGGAAGACGGCCGCCGGAAAGTACGCGAGGTACTGGAGCGGCGTCAGCGAGACGATCGTGTTCCAAGGCTGGGGAAGCATGTCGAGCGGAAACATGTGCCCGCTGAGAAAAAAGCTGAGCAGCATGTAGACGAACAGCAGCGAACTGACCTCCAGCCACCAGAAGCCGACGAGACCCATGCAGGCTTCCAGGTAATACCCCAGCAGAAAAGCGAGCAATAGCGACGCGATACCTGCCGACCACGCGGTGGCGCTGGGCCATCCCGGAAAGAAGTCGCGGCAGAGATAAAAAACAAGCGCAAACGGGAGAATTGCAACCGTGTAGTAGGCCAGCTTGTGGGCGATGCGGCCGAGTAGCAGAAAGCCCAATAGGTCGATCGGCTGGATCAGGAACTTCTTGATCTCGCCCGTGCGAATTTGGCCGGCGATGCCTGACGCAAGGCCGGGCATGCTCGAAAAGGCCCGGGCGACCATGGTCAGCAGGAAGTACGCCACGAAATCCCGGTAGGAAAAGCCTGCCAGCGGCTTTCCGCCCCGCGACTCAAAGACGGCGTACCAGAGGAAAATCTGGGTCACGATCGGC
>JALORD010000607.1 GCA_025459145.1 Pirellulaceae bacterium
TGGATTGCGGCCTGCCCAGCGAGACGGTCTCGGGGCTGTCCGAAGACGGCCACGCGGGCGGCAAGTTTCCTCGGCCCGATCTGCACGAGCGGCTGGACCGCGTCCTGGCCCAGCTCAAACCGGATCTGGTGTTCGCCTGTTACGGCATGAACGACGGCATCTATCTGCCGCTGAGCGAGGAGCGGTTCCAGCGGTTCCAGGACGGCATGCGGCGTCTGCGGCAGAAGGTCGAGGCCAGCGGCGCGAAGATTATCCATTTGACGCCGGCGGTATTTGACCCCCAGCCGATTCGCGTCAGACTGGTCCCCGCCGACCGCGTGAAATCCGGTCAGATGTACGAGGGCTACGACGACGTGTTGGACCGGTACGCCCAGTGGCTGTTGGCTCAGCGCGACCAAGGCTGGCAGGTCATCGACCTGCACGGTCCGATGAAGCAGGCGGCAGCGGCCGAGCGTAAGCAAAATCCGTCGTTCACGTTTTCCGGCGACGGTGTTCATCCCAATGCGGCGGGACATCAGGTCATGGCGCAGGCGGTGCTGCGCGGGCTGGGCGTGACCGGCGAATCGCTGACCGCCGAGTTCGCCCAGTACGACGCCCCGGCCTCGAAGCGTGCTCAGGTGTTTGGTTTGGTCCATCGCCGGCAGCGAATCTTGACCGATGCGTGGCTCACCGCCACCGGCCATCAGCGTCCCATGTCCCCCGGCCTGCCGCTGGACGAGGCGCAGCAGAAAGCTGATCCACTGACCAAGCAAATCCGCGAACTGACAGCAAACTAAAACGGCGAACCCCAATCCTCGTCCGCCGGCGCTTCCGATTCGGAAGGCGGCGGGGCTCGGTCGTCGAACTTGCCTCCCGGCCGCAGGACCTTGAATCCGGTCGCTTCGGCACTCAGGAAGAACTTCACTTCGCTGCTCGGGTCGCGCTGCCACTTGCGGCCGCTGAGCCGGAAAGGGACGTCGATTTCGTCGCCGACGTTCAGTTCGTCCACCGCATCGCAACCGTCCTGCACGAATTCGAGGGGAATGTAATTGATGAATTTCCCCTTGTCCTGCTCGAGGACGACCAGCCGCTTGCGAAAGCCCTTCTGCCCAAAGGTCTTGGTTTCTTCGATCAGATGCACCGTACCGCGAACCGTCCAATCGCTCATAATCTTCTCCTCGTCGTGAAGTATTGCCGGAGACGCTCCGTTCTCGCCGCCCGTTCGCCGCGTCGTTGGTGATGGCCTGAGAATGGTATCCCAAGTTGGTGCCCATGACCAGCCCCGCGGAGCCGAGGACTATTTGAGCTCCCGCGCCAGGCAGTCGAGCAACTCGACGCACGTGACAATTGCGGCGACCGCCACGCCCAGATGGAGCGATTGCCCATCTGCGTGTTCGCTACGATTGCGGAAGCTATGGATCGCATTTATCAAAACATAGGTGCTCTTGGAGACTTTCTTCGCGCGAGCGTCGAAGCCGCTCTTGCTGCCGGTCAACAGTTGGAGAAGTCGAACCTGATCCAGGCGATCCGAGGGGACCCTCCAGTTGTCGGTGTCCATCAGGCGACTCACCAGGCTGTCCTCTGCTCGTGGGGCAACCGTCCAGTATGCGACCAGGTCTGTCGGCAATCGCTTGTGAGCCCCGAACTCGTTCTCCCAAATCACGTCGAGTGCGATTTCCTCGATATTGGTGAGGCTGTTCAGGCAGTCATCTGCGAAATCTGGAATATCCTCGATCGAACGCTCGACGAGCCGGCGCAGTCGGTTGTTTACGATCGGAATCTGGCCCAGGCGGAATTGCAGAATGTTCCGAATCTGGTTTCGGTAGCTTTCCCACGTTCCGAATAGACGCCGGAGTGTACCCGCGTCAGGCAAGATGTCGCGAACGTGGGTCTGCACCATCCGACACGCGGGCTTCAGTCTGTTGCCGGCGCGGATGGCCAGGCCCCGCGCCACCAGGCATTCCGCCTCGTCGCGAGCGACCTGGCTGACGGGCAGTTCGCCCCGTTCACTCAACAGCCGGAATAGGTCTTTCGCTCCGGTGTGGCAATCATCCCACAATGCGTCCAGCCATCCTCGCGCACCGTCGATGGTGAGCTTCGCGGCGTCGATCACCGCTTCGTTGTCGATCGTACGAGCTGTACCGCCGGCCCTGAGGCGATTCAACAGGGAAAGAAGAAGCAGGGGATGGCCCGCTGTCCAATTCGTCAGTTCCGTCTTCGCCCCCGTTGACAGTTGGAGGCCGGCCTGTTCGCAGGCGAGCATCTGGTCGTCGGCATCAAACGGTTCGAGGGGAGTCGGGGGCTGATCGAAGATATTCCAAAACGGACTGGTGATGGCATCTTCGCGGCGAATCAACTGGTCCAGCGGGGCACGGGTTGCCGTGACGATCTTGTGCGCCTTCCCGTAGAAGATGTCTCGCATCTGGTCCCACAGATGGCCCGACAGACGCCCCTGGCTAAGCGGCTTGTCGAAGCCGTCCCAGATCATCAGCAGCCGCACGTCCTCCGAGTCCAGCAGGTCGGTGATTTCCTTGAGTTTGGAGTACGTCTTGCCCTCTAAGTACTGTCGATAATCGGCGAAGCCGCTGCCCTTCTTCGCCATTACCTCGCTGATCTGCTGGCACAACTCCGCGATGAACTCCGCGTCGGACGGGGGGCACACGTGGCCGAGATGCCAATAGCCGACGAGGGAGTATGGCGAATCCTCCGCCGTTTCGGCTAGACCGGCCAGAGCTTTCAACAGGACGGTTTTGCCCGTGAACCGCGGCCCTACGATCGACAGATTGCTGGCGGTGGCTCTGGTAAGATCGCTCCAAACCCGCCCCAACAGCTTCTTGCGGCCAATCATCCGCGGAATCGCGGCGCCCAGAATTGGAAACAGCGGCTCAGTCATGATCGTCTTCCTCCGTCTCGGAGCGGGCTTTCGTCAGCAGGGCGGCATAGTCACGCGTGTCGATCCAGGTTCCCATCAACGGTACGGCGAGCGAGTACGTTTCGCCACCAGCCGCGCCGGCGAAG
>JALORD010000608.1 GCA_025459145.1 Pirellulaceae bacterium
AGGCGGCGAAAATGCCGTTGAGTACGAGCATGGCCAAAATGGTGAGGACGACGCTAAGGCTCATCACAACTCGTTGTGGGGAAACGACTAACGCCACACGGCTGCGGCAGCCGGGAGCGTTTTACCGCCGCAAGTGCCAGCACCGCGAAGGAGCCGATGCTGGCCAGCCGTCATCAGGTGGTGCACGAGAGTATACTGACCGCTTAAATGTCCGCCAAGGCGAGGCGCTCGAGTGTCGCGGGGGTTGGAACCCCCTCGGCGGTCCACCCGCGGGAGAGGTTGTAGCTGCGCACGGCTGCGGCCAGTTGTTCGCTGCTGAGGCGGGCGCGCTCATCGTCGTCGAGTGCCTGAGCCAGCATCCGCGGCGGGAGGGTATCTTCGCCGGGCGTCCAGCCAGCCCGCCGATTGAAGACCTTCTTTGCCGTGACGATCCGCTCAGCACTGGTGCGCATTTCGTCCGCCGTCACGTCCCAGCCGGTGACGAGCGCGAGCATCTCGGCCGCTTCGCCATAGAAATCTTCGAGCACGCCGCGCAGGAACTTGCACAAAATGAGCGAGTCGAGCAGGGCGGCTTTGTCTTCCGTGGCGATGGCCAGTTCCGCAACGTCGGGGACCAGTTTCCGCCGGTCGACCGCTGCGGAAAAATCGGCCTCGTACGCGCCGCTCCGATTGTGGTCGGCCCCCCGCGAGCCGACGGCGAACCCCAGGGCCATCGTCTGCAGGGCCCGCGGCTCGTAGCCGGGAATTTCGAGCCCTTTCACCTGCGGGGCAAAGTCGAGCGAATCGCGGCCGATCGATTGCGCCGCCCGGCGGCTTCCTTCGGCGAGCAAGTCGCCAATCCCCTGGCGGCTGCCGACGAGTTCAATCGCTCGCAGGATCGCGTCACCCTCGCCAAAGCGGATCCACGGCTCGTCGAGCAGTCCCCGCTCGGCGCATTCCATGGCAAAGGCGATCGTGCCGCCGGCGCTGATGGTGTCGATGCCCAGTTCGTCGCAGCGGTGCGAGGCGGCGAGCACGACGTCGGGATCGGTCACGCCGCAGAGCGGACCGAGGGCGAACAGGTTTTCGTATTCGAGTCGGACGTTCTGCGCGGTGTCGCCGGCGCTGTCCGTGCGCCGCAGGCCGTACAGATGTTCGCAGCCGATCGTGCAGGCGGCGCACGAGGCCTGCGTGCGCGTGCGAGCGACGGCCAGCGTTTCGGGAGCGAGGGCCTCCGCGCCGGCGATGCTGCCCGCCTGGAAATTGCGCGTCGGCAAGGCCGAGAGTCGATTAAAGACCAGCAGGTTGCTGGCGGTGCCGAGCTCGCGGTACTTCGCTGTCGCAGGACCAAATGAACGGGCCGAAAGGTCCTTGGCATACGCGGCAAGCTGCTGCGGCTGAGCCCATGTCGCTCGCTTTGTGCCGCGGACGGCAATCGCCTTGATGTTCTTGGCACCGAGGACTGCGCCGCTCCCCCCGCGCCCCGCATGCCGGCCGTCGTGCGAGATCGTGGCGTAACGTACGAGCCGCTCGCCGGCGGGACCAATCACCGCATAGCTATAGTCGTTTCCCACCCGCGCGCGGAGCGCGGCCTCAGCCGCGGGACACGCCAGCCCCGCGAGATCGTCGGCCGGCTCGAGGCGTACCTGGCCGTCATCGATCAGCAGGATCGAGAGCCGCGGTGCACGGCCGACGATCACCAGGGCGTCGGCGCCGGTTCGTTTGCCGGCAATCGCAAAGCCGCTGCTGGCCAGCGAGTCGTTGATACGCTCGGTGAGCGGACTTTTGCTGACGACGGCGAACTTGGCACTCGTCGTCAGCGGGCTCCCCACGAGCGGGCTGAAGACAAACGCCAGCGGCGCGGCAGGAGCAAGCGGATCGCACGCGGCAGAGTTGTCGTCGAGCAGTAACCACGTCCCCAGGCCGCTGCCGCCGAGAAACCGGCGCAGTACGTCCTCCGGCAGCCCAACCGCGCGAACCTCCCCGGTCGAAACATCGATCCGCAGGTACTGGCCGTGATAACCGGGGGGCGGACGCGTCACGAGCCGGTTCTCTTTTCCCGCAGCAAGCGCGGAGTAAGCAGCGAGTTCAGGGCGTCAGCCTCCTGCATCGGCCGAGAGGATGAGCAGCGACTGGCCGTCGCAGATCGGCGTCTGACCATCGCGGATAAATCGCTGGCCATCGAGATTCGCGGCCAGCGCCGGATGTAGTCCACTTGCCGACCAGACGTCGCTTGCGGCCAGTTGCGGGGCGGCCTCGCCGACGAGCGCGAGCACGTCGGCGAGTGTCGCGCGGCCTTCCGGCAGCGCGATCGCCATTTGCTCGATCCCCGCCCGTTGCCGAGCCAGGCCATAAAACTCCACGCGCACGCTCATACGTTCATTGTAGTACGCACGTTGTCGTAGGTCGAAGCCGTGCTTCGACCAGCGCCGCCGTCGATTTCGTGACCGATTGACGATGCACGGCATCGTCCTACAACCTTCGTCGCCTTAATTCACTTCTTCTCCACCACCCAGATATTCCGGTAACGCACCGGGTTGCCGTGGTCCTGCAGGTAGATTGGTCCCGGTTCCGGGCCGGGCTTATTCGGTGCCGCGGTTGTGCTCCGCTCGCCGGGCAGCTCGACGTTGTCGTGGATCACGACGCCGTTGTGCCGGATCGTCACCCGCGGGTTGGTGACCAATTTTTCGCCGTCGTACTTCGCGGCGGTGTAGTCGATGTCGTACGTCTGCCAGGCAAGCGGCGGCAGGCACATGTTCACATCGGGGGCCTTCACCGAGTACAGGCCGCCGCACTCGTTGTTCTCTCCCTGGAGGCCGAACGAATCGAGCATCTGGCATTCGTACCGCCCGCCGACGTAGATGCCGCTATTGCCGCGGGCCTGGCCGCGATCCTCAGGCTGATAAGGGAGGCGGAATTCGATGTGCAGTTGGCAACTGCCGAACTTCTGCTTGCTCGTGCAGCCGGCGACGAGCAGGCCGTCGTCGGTCATCTTCGCGCCGGGAAAGGCGTCGA
>JALORD010000609.1 GCA_025459145.1 Pirellulaceae bacterium
CCTTGGCCAGCCGGGCCTCGAAGCTCGCGAGAGCTTCGGTGAAGATTTCTTCCTTGCGCGTCGAACGGCTCTCCTCTTTGGACACGCCGACTTGCCGGCCGTGGGCTCGACTCTGGCTTCGGCTGAGGTCGCGCCACTTGTCGGCCAGCTTCCGCGCCCGCACGGCCTGCTGCCGCAATTGGCCGGCGCTCAAGGCTTCGAGTCGCGGTTTGCGGCTCGCTTCGACGAGGGCAACTTCGTTAGGGGTACAGAGAGATTTTACTTCCGACATCCGAATCGCCATACAATCACTCCCGGTGCAGTCGTTCCGCCGCTGACAAATCCCGATTCCGCGCGGGCTGCCAGACCAACGAACTACATCGGCCATGCACTCGTAGTTTAGCGGACAAACGCTCATCGCGGGCCGGCTGACTTCCTTGTTCATGTGCGAGGCCGTCCGATTCGCGGCTGATTCGCCCGACCGAGAGCTCGCAATTAAAATCGCTGCTTGCCCAGAGTATCTCCGTAGGCGTCCCTTATGACACGCGGCCTGTTTCATCGGCTCGGCAAGAAACCGAGCCGCCGCCAGCAGCGGGACCAGCCGCGACCCGTCTTCTGGCGCGGGCAGTTGAGCTTGACGGCGTTTCTGCTGCTCACCACCGCCGTCGCGATTTACGTGACGTTCTTCCGAATGGTCCTCGATGCCGCGACCAAGCCGCTTGATGTGTCGTTCGAGGATACTCCCAGCCCCGCACTCGCCGCGGATGCGCCCCGCGTTGAGTTTGTGGTTACCGCGGCAATCGTCGTGGGGCTTATTCTCGCCTTGAAGGCCGGTTGGATCGTCTATCGTGCGCCGCCGAAGATCGGCACGGCCATGGTGTGGGTGTTGTGCTGCGGAGGCATCCTGGGAGTCAGCGCTTGCCTGTTCCTGCGACTCGGCCATCACCGCGGCTTAGACGCGAATCGCGCACGGCTGGAGTTCGCCATGCAGGGCGCACTCTATTTTGTCTCGCTGGTCGTGCCGCTGGGTGCGCTCATCGGCGGCTACTTGCGATCCGCCTGGCAACGTGAATCCTCGTAGAGCGGGGCCCCGCCGAATTCCAAAAACGTGCGGACGGTCAAGTTGCTTCTGGCTTTTCGGCCCGCCGAATTGGATATTGAGAGCCATGCCACGCAACCAGCTGAAAGCCGGCGACCTGATCGATGCCTTGGGCCAGAAAAGGGAGCGGCGGCGCGCAGGCAGGGAACCTCGCCCCGAGCCTGTCAAAGGACAGTTCAGCCTGGCCGCACTCGTCTTGCTCATGACGGTTGCTTCGGTCGGCCTCGCCTATTTTCACTACCTGGGGCCGACGACGATCGACGAGGTTGGCAAGGTCAGGGATCGCGCCCTGCACGATGCCCAGGACTTTCCCAACAATTCGGCGGCTGAGTTTTTGCCGCTGGCCGCGGGAGTGCTGAGTCTGCTCCTGGCCGGTCTGCTCGGCTCGTTTGTCTTTTACCAACCGGCGAAGCACGGCCTCGCGATCGTATGGCTCGTGACCTGCCTGAGCGTGCTCGGGCTGGTGCTGGCCCTCTCGCTTCCCGGACGTCCACTCGCCACTATTCCCCTCAAGGATCTCAAGTGGAGTCAGGTTCTCCCAATTGCCGTCCTGGCACTCTCCTGCACACTTCCGCTGGGGGCGATCGGCGGCTGGTATGCCCGCTACGTGTCGCGATGCTGAAATCTCCACGTCTTGGTCGCTATTTGGTTGCGGCTGTACTTCTCGCTCTGGTCGCCAGTTGCAGCAGGCCGCCGGCTCCCGAATCGGCGATCCCGCCGACAACTGCGCCAAGCGCTGAACTGGCGACCGAACCGCCGCTGGCCGAACAGATCGCCGCGGTCGAGGCCGGCCGAAGCACGCAAATTCTCGTCGCCGAGTCGCCGCTGACCGATGACGACCTGGCGGCTATGGCCGAACTGACGGGACTGACGGACCTGCTCGTCGATCATCCCGAGAGCCGGATCACAGCGGTGGGAATTGCGCATCTAGCGCGGTTGCCCGCTCTCTCGCACTTGCGAATTCGCGGCTCCGGCATCGACGATGCGGCAATCGACGAAATCGTGCAGCTGAATTCGCTGCTGGTCCTCAATCTGCCGCGCGGTTCGTTTACCGACGCGGGTCTCGCGCGGCTCGCGGAACTGCCGGAGCTGGTGCAGCTGCGATTTCACTCGCCGGCGGTAACCGACGCGGGAATCGCCGAGTTCGCCAAATTCCCGTCGCTCCTCCGGCTGCACTTGATCGACGTGCAGATTTCCGATGCGGGCCTGTCCGCAGTCGCCGCCATGCCCGAGCTCGAAACGCTGTACATCGACGGCGGCAATCTCAGCGACAAGGCCTGGGACGACTTCTTCGCCAAACGCAAGCAAGTCGGCTATGTCCATGTCCACATCAACCAACACCACCACGACCGCGATCCGGACAAGCATGAGCATTGAGGTTTTGGCGGGCATCTCGGGTAACGTGCCTTGTTCACTACTGAACAGTTCTTACGAATCGTGACCAGACTAGTCACGGCGGCCAAAAATTCGTGTGCGACTTAGGGCGAGGAGTGAGGCCGCAAGTGGGCGGGTCGAAGGAACTTAGGGAGCGGCGCGTCGACGTAAGTCGCCGCTGGCCGTGAAAGCGGCGCGCAAATCGTTGACAACCGGGCTCGAGTTTGTCCTACTAGGGAGGCGTGTGCAGCGAACTTTTATTAGTCGGTATGTGGAGGTAATGGGAAACGCCTTGGAGGCCGAGCGGACGCGTGACGACGTGCCGTACGAAGCGTGGCCGGTTGCGGGACTCTCGAGCGGAGTGGACGCCGCCACCCGTAGGACCGGCCGCGAAGCCGGCGCGGAAGAACCCGAGACCCGCCTGGGCCCACCCCGAGCTGTTCCTGCGGGGCGCCTTCCCCCACGCCGGCGACCGCCTCCTCCTCGACGTCACCGCGGAGGGCCACCTCGGCGATGGCAGCCCCTTCGCCGACGGAGCCCTGCTGCTCCTCCTCGCGGAGATGGAACGCCGTCCGCCGGACGCGCCGAAACAGACTCGGAAGGCGCGCTGATCGTCAGCGGCGGTAGTGGTCGATGACCTTCTGCACGGAAGAGTCCGGCCGCTCGGGGTCGTAGCGGACGCCGATCCTTCGACAGTGCGCTAAGAGGCCGTCCCGCC
>JALORD010000157.1 GCA_025459145.1 Pirellulaceae bacterium
GGATCGTGAGCACATCGAAGAGACTCCTTTCGTCTCCTCTTACGCTCATGCCCAACCTGCGGTTTAGCTAGCAAACACAAGTTTTGTAACTGGTTCTAGTGCTCTAGAAATGCGCGTCGCCTTAGGGTTGAAAGCCAAAGCGAATGGCATTGGAGAATTCAGTCGGGCTCGGAAATTCCCGCCTTGCGGAGAAGGTCCAAGTCATGCATCAACTCGCGGAATTCCCGCGACCTCTTGGGTGCCACAACGACGGTCGATTCCTGGTCGCCACGGAGAAAAATTGAGCATGTCGTCTGCCACCACCCTGTTTTGAAGGGCAGGTCTCTCCATTCGTTCGATTGGGCCTTTTCCCGAGTGACCAGCACTTGCGTTTCGGGATCGCGCCGAACCAGATGGCCGGGCATTCCGCGCAGATCGGCCTCCAGGCACGACGCCTCTGAAATGTCGATCGCCCAATCCACCGAGCGGTAGTACTCCTTGTTCGCGGACGCAAACTTACTCTGTGTCGATTCATCGGCGAAAGAGCTCACCAGATCGCTGATCATGATGGTGCCGACCTTGCCGCGAAATATCACCCGATTGAATACGGCAGCCATGGACCGCAACGCTTGCCCATGGGTGTTCAGGCCATCGACAATACAGTCCTCAATAATCGCACATCCAATCAAGCACCCACGCTGCGAGCAATCGACCAATCGTATGTTCCGGACCGTGGTTCTCCGTCCGACCTCAAGGGTCATCGATACCGTGCAGCCTTCGAAGTAGCACTCGTGAAACTCGAGGTCGCTAAACACCGCCCTCGATCCGTGATCTTTGAAGTGGAGCTCTTGATCGGAGTAAATCATGGCCCACACTCATTTCACGCCGGGTTGCGCAATTGTTAGACTGCAACTCACCAGAAGTCTAAACAAATGCTCTATGGCGCTGAAGTCGGCGCGTTCGACTTCTCCCAAGTTCCAAGAAGCTGACGAATGCGTTACTCGGCCGGAGTAACTGCGGGCGACGACATCACGAAGTGGCCAGCGCGCTGGCCTTGTCCATCGTGGCGTCGAGTTCGTCCCAGATGATGGCGAGCGTTACCTGGTCGAGACCCAGCCCGCGATAGACTTCGTCGGGCGGCGGCGCCACATTATGAACGCCCAGCGACGTGAGTCCTGCCCGACTGCAGAGATAGTTGGCCACCGACACGACAAACACCAGATCCTTGTGCGGACCGGTATAGCACCACGGTTGATGGTGGTAGGTAATCGCGTCCGCCACCTGGTCGGGAAAGTTCCACTTCCGCGCGACGAATCCGCCCAAGAGCGCGTGATCGAACGTCAGAATTCGATTTTCGACGATATGGGTCGGCGTGGCCGGATCGATCGCATCGACCACCTTGAAAAAGTGTCGCCGCAGCGTCTGGTCGAGCAGGATCAGGCCGATGTCGTGCAAAAGGCCCGCGATATAGGCTTCTTCGGCGGCTCCGCGGCCGCACACGCGCGACACGAGCCGAGCCGCGGCCCCCACGGAGACACTATGCGTCCACAGGTTTTCGCGCTTGTAGGCGTTATGAACCGTCCCGGGTTCAAAGAGCCGCGAGACGAACACCGTGAGCGCCAGATTCCGGATCTCCCGCAATCCCAGCAGACTGATCGCTGTCCGCAGGTCGGCCACTTTGTGGCTGAGGGCGTAGTACGACGAATTCAGCCGTCGCAAAATCCGAGCCACCAGGACGGGGTCTCCTTGAATGGCTTCGCGCAGCTGCTCGGCCTGAACGTTGTCGTCTTCGGCCAGACTGATGATCTTGTGGGCGGTGGAAGGCAGCGACGACACCTCGCCAATCCGCGAGAACAACCGCTCTAGCGCAGCGCGGCGCTCGGGCGACATGGGAATCGCGTCGGAGGCCGCAGGCAAGAGGGACGCTGTGCTCACAACCGCAATTTCTCGGCGAGAGGGAAAGTGTGACCATCCGCGCACCGGCTGGTGCAAAAGTTTACTTCCTTCCAACGGGATTTTTGCTCGGCGGATCGCCGCCGCAGCAATTCTTGCCTCGCGTTAACGGGCACAATCGATGTCTCCCGCATATCCGCCGAAAGCGCCAGGATTAAACGTCGCGCTGAGTTCGTACTCCGTCCTGCGGGCGTTTTGACCGAGCGTCCTCCCCGACCTACGTTTTGGGTGGGAACGATCGTCCCGGTGTGTCGGAAGATTCCGCTTGGCTGGCGACTTCCGCGGCAGTTGCACTCCTCTTCTACCTCTTACGGTGGCTGCGAACATGAGCAAGGGAAACGACTCCGGTCTGCTGGAATTGTTGCGTAAGGACGGGAGCGGCGCCGACCCATGGGCGTCGCTGGCAGCGAAAGCACCTGCGCACGACTCCGACGAGGAAGGAGGTTCGGACGCGCGGCTCAGCGAAATGTTGAAGCGGATTAACGATCTGGCTGGCGGCGACGCCAATCCCACCGGGCACCAGCCCGCCGAATCGGCGGCGTCGGCCGGACATTTGGCGTCGACGATCGTCGATGGCCAGGAAGAGTTTGTTCCCCTCGAGCCCCCAACTATTGGCGATGCCGGACTGAACGATAGCGAAGTCGAGGCGCTGATTCTCAAGTACCTGCTGGGCCGAGGCGACTGCACGGGACGAGAAATCGCCGACCAGATCAAGCTGCCATTCGTCATGCTCGATGCGCTCCTGCGACAGCTCAAGTACGATCAACTGCTCGTGTATCGGGGCGCGGCTCCGATGAACGACTACGTCTACCAGCTCACCGATCTGGGGCGCGAGCGGGCCCGCCGCTTCATGGACCACTGCACCTACTATGGCTCGGCTCCGGTCGCCCTCAACGACTACATCGACTCGGTCAAACGGCAGTCGCTCGAGCAACAGCATCCCACCGAAGCCGATTTGAAGCGGGCCTTCGACGATATTCTGATCGGCGAGCGGATGCTGCGGCGTCTGGGGCCGGCGATCAACTCGGGCCGCGGCATGTTCCTGTTCGGTCGGGCCGGCAACGGCAAGACGACGATCGCCGAACGGGTAACCAAATCGTTTGGTCAATTCATCTGGATTCCCCGTTCGATCGGCGTCGACGGCGAAGTGATTCGTCTGTTCGATCCCGTCAATCACGAGGAGTGCCCGCTGCCGCCCAATACGGGGCTCCTCGATCAATCGCGAATCGACCGCCGCTGGGTACGTATTCGTCGACCGACGATTGTCGTCGGCGGCGAGCTCACCATGGACAGCCTCGAAGTCACCCTCAACCGCTCAACGGGCATCAGCGAAGCGCCGCTGCAGCTGAAGAGCAACTGCGGCACACTCGTGATCGACGACTTCGGCCGCCAAAAGATGAGTATCGATCAGTTGCTCAACCGCTGGATCGTGCCGCTCGAAAAGCGATACGACTTCTTGAACCTGCCCAATGGCAAGAAGATTCAAGTTCCCTTCGACCAACTCATCATTTTTTCGACGAACCTCGAGCCGCGGGATCTGGTCGACGAAGCATTCCTGCGGCGTATTCCCTACAAGATCGAAGTGATCGATCCGACCGAACAGGAATATCGGGATCTGATGAAACTGATGTGCGGCCGGCTCGGATTCGAGTACGACGACGAAATCGTCGGCTACCTGATCGAAGAGCACTACCGCAAAGTAAACCGGCCGTTCCGCTGTTGTCAGCCGCGCGATCTGCTCACGCAAGTGCGCAACTATTGCTTGTTTCGGAAAGTGCCGCTCAAGTTGACCCCCGACTACTTTGACCTGGCCGCTGAAAACTACTTCGCCGTGATGTAGGCCCTCTCAAGGGTTTTCGTCGGGCAGGTCGAACTGCATCTCGGGCCCGGAGTCGCCTTCGGGAATGGGCACATTGATCGTCGTGCCATCGCTACAGTTGACGGTAATGACCGTCAACTTCCACGCCCCCAGATCCTTCATCGCGCTGGCCGTGACCTCGGCAGTCCCGTTCGGGCCTTGGACGCTGAAGGTGAACGTTTCGCCGCCAGGCTTCACCTCGCCTGAGCCTTGGCGAATCGGGTTGCCCGCTCCGGCAGGCGAGATGGGTTCACCGAGCTTCTGGACTACCTGTGGATCATTGAGCACAAGGCCTTGTGCTTGCATCATGCTTGGCATCAGCTCCACCGCAGCGCCAAGCTCCGTGCCGATCTGTTGAGCCGCATTTCTACCGAGGTAGTAGCACCCGCCGCATAACCCGGCACAGCCCAGGAACATCACCCCAAGCACGACAAGAATAATCACGAGTACGCTACTTCCGCCTGACTTCTGCGGCGGAGAAGAAAATTCGCCTGGCGTACTCATGATTCAACGTCCTTGCGAGAAAAGAAAAGATTACTTGCCGTCGACCTTGCGGCAGTAGGCAACTTGAGCCGCCACTCCCTGGATTTCGTGCAACTTCGATCGTTTGCCGCCGGCGCTTGCGGGCGGCGGACTGGCGACGTGGTCTCCTTCGCCAATCGGAGCCGGCTCGACAGCATGTTCTTCGGCCTCCACTTCCGCTTCGACGTCGGCTTGAGTAGCCGCGGCCGGCCCAGATGTAGTTGGGGCCGATGCCGACGGGGCGGTTCCAGCGGGCTTATTCGCCTTCGCGGCGGCGATGATATCCGCCACACTCATCTTCTTGGGGTCAACTTTGGCGGCTTGCGCGGCAGGCAGTGCGGGGCTCGCCTTGGCTGCCGGAGCAGGCGTTGCTGCAGCGCCCGCTGGCGCGGCTCCCGGCTTGCTCCGGGCGGCAGCCAGGATGTCTGCCACGCTCATTCCTTTGCCGCCAGCTGGCACCGCGGTGGCGGGGGGAGCGGGACTTTGGGCTTTAGCGGTTGGAGCAGCAGCCGCTCCTTTCCCTGCTTTGGCCGCCGCGATGATATCCGCCACCGACTTGCCACCGCCTGCTGCCGGCGCGGGAGCTTTGGCTGCAGCTGGCTTCACTGGGGCTGACTTTTCTGCCTTCGCAGCAGGCTCTTTCCCCTTCTTCGCCGGCTCTTCGGGCTTAGGCAGGGGAGCGTCGACCACCTTCAAAAAGGCCGGATCGATATCGTACCAGCCAATATTGTTGTAGCCGTCGAACTGAACGAGTGCCCGCCCACTCATATTGACGGTTTTTACCGTTCCCGTGAGCCCCGAAAACCGCTTTAGTTCGGGTAGCTCCCCGTCCACGACGACGTATTTGTCGGTGAACTTTTTCTTCAGCGTCTCAATGTGCTCGAAGATCATCGGGCAAAACCTTGCGGGGCCAGCAGGTCGGCCCAACTCGTTGTGCGAAAGCGACTTCCGTCGCGAAGCGGTGGAGAGGATTATTGTGCCCCGCCGCAAAGCAAAATCAAGGGCACTCCAGGGCCAGCGGGCACCGGCACTATCTGCCAGCTCGTGCCGCGGAGATCCGGCGTCCAAACGCCAAATTGCCCGGAGCGGGACTCAAACCCGCGCCGGGCACCGTCTGGTCAAGCAGAGAATTCGAGGGCCGCTACTTGTCGTCGTCCTTTTTCGGCTTCTCGGATTTGCTGCCCGCCTCGACCTGTTCCCGTTCCGCTACTGCGGCGCGCTTTCGCTCGGCAGCCTCGGCACGTTCACGTTCGACTGCTTCCGCTTCCGACCGCTCGCGCTCAACAGCCCGCTTCCGTTCGATGATTTCCGCCCGTTCACGTTCCATGGCTGCTCGCTTGGCCGCGGCGGCCTTCTCCAAGTTGGAGATTGCTCGATCCTTCTGTTCGGCAGCCATGCGTTCCTTGAGCTGACGAAGGGCGGCGTCCTTCTCGAGCGCTGCCTCCTTGGTTTCGCGGCGACCTTCCGCCTTGACGGCGTCCGCTTTGCGAATGGCCGCCAGTTCCTCGCGGAGCCGGCCGTTCTCGGCCATTAGGCGTTTGACCATCGCCGAGAGCTCCGCGACGCGGCGCGATTCGGCTCCCTCCTCGATCTCGCGCTTGACCGGCCGGTCCTCGTCGCGAGCGCCTTCTTTTGCGGGGCGATCGCCATCACGCGATCCTTCCTTGGCCGGTCGCTCTCCATCGCGCGGCCCTTCTTTCGCCGGTCGATCGGCATCACGGCGGGCCCCTTCTTCGTCACCCCGGAAACGGGCCCGTTCCTGCCGAGCTCGTTTCACGGCTGCGGCCTCGGGATTGTCGCCATCACCGCGCGGGCGATCCCCCTCCCGATCTGGGCGATCTACTTCGCGCACGCCGCGTGGGCGGTCGCCCTCGCGAGGAACCTCACGCTCGCCTTCGCGCCGCGGACGTTCGACTTCCCGTTCACCGCGCGGGCGGTCCCCCTCGCGTTCGCCATGCGGGCGTTCTCCATCCTTGTCGACACGCACCTCGCGCTCCCCGTCGCGAGGCTGGTCTTCGTTCCGCTCTTCGTCGGCGATGGCGGCGCCGATGCCCAGCGACAACAGCCCCAGTGCAACCGGCAAGGCCAGCGCTGCCAGCCCGGCCGGCCACAGCCGTGAGCGGCGTTCGACAGCGGACATTTCCAAGATGTTGCGAACCCGTTGCAAGAGTTGCATGTTACCTTCTCCCCGAATACTGGCCGCAAGCTGAAGCTCGACGCGAGCTTCTAGTTGGGCCACGTGTGCCAGTGCCTGGACATACTCGAGCCGCCGGCCCGTCGCCGCCACGGCCAGTTCGTCGCAGCAATGTTCCCGCTCAATCCGCAGGCGGCGCGATAGCCACCACACTGCTGGATGATAAAACAAGAGCGTTTCGACAATCCGCTGCAGCAGGTTGACCAGTAAGTCGCGCCGGGCGAGATGCGCGAGTTCGTGAGCGATGACCGCCTCGAGCATGGCGGGTGGCATCTCGCTGACCCAGGCGGCAGGAAGCAACACAAGCGGCCGCACGATACCAACCGCCACCGCGTCACTCACGCGGCGGCTAAGCGCTACCAGCGGCGGGACGCGACTTGCCATGTCGCTGCTCCATTCCATCTTGCGGTGGAGCCCTTGGACAACCGCCTCCAACTCGAGTGGCAAGGGTAACGAGCCACGTCTAAGCCGCCAGACGCCCACTGCTCCTGCGGCCAGCCTGCCGGCCAGTAGCGCAACCCCCAGGAGCCACGCAGCGAAGGCGTAGGGCTGCAGTGTATCAAGCCACGCCGGAGAGTCGGGAAGCATGCCATCCGGCAAATTCGGAGATTCGGCGATATATCGCAGAGCCTGCTGATGCCGGACAACGTCCGTAGGCACCGTGGATTCAGCATGCTGCGCTGCGAGCCAGCCAAATGTCGCAAAGAGCGAGACGATCATCAAAAACAGCGTCGCTAGCGAGCAGATGTAGCGCCTCTGCACAGAACTTATTCGCCAGACTTCGACAAGGGCCACGAGCAAGATTGCAATCGCCGTCCCCTGCCACAAAAAGTGGAGCAAGGTGAGTGTGATTAGGCGCGCGAGCGGATGGCCGAGGAGTTCGACAAGCGACATTAATCACCTCGCTGGTCTTGGTATTCTTCGATGAGGCGGCGGATCTCGGCCAATTCTTCCGATGTGGGCTGGCTCTGATCCAGCAGGTGCGCGACGAGTCGGCTCGCCTGTCCTTCGAACGCACGCCCCAGCAGATCGCCTACCATCTTGCTGAGAGTGCGGTCCCGATCGGTTTTGGGCCGATAAACGAACGCTCGCCCCTGCGGCTCGCGCACCAGAAGTCCCTTGTCGGCCATCACGTTCAGCAGGCTCATGACCGAGGTGTACGCGCGCGGCCGTGCGACATTGAGCACTTCCATCACATCCCGCACGGTGCTTGGACCTCGGTCCCACAAGACCTTGAGCACCTCCAGCTCAGCTGCGGTCGGCTGTACTTCCTTGGGGCGGGGCATGTACGAGCAACTTTCGATCGTGCGAAGCGACAACGAGCCGATTCTACGGTTTTAACCGTAGATGTCAACGGTTTAAACCGTAGATCATCGCAAATCCTGGAGTACCCGGCCCCGACTGCCCGTGATGTCCACCTCCGTGCATAATCGAATCACGCGATTAGTTCGGAATCAACCTTCGCTGGCTATCATGTTTGCCATCGCCGCTCGCACGGGTTCTCCACAGCCTGAGTTGGTCGCCGTCACGCGGCCGAATTTGCCCGCTGTGGGTGAGGTGCTCTGCCGAACGCTGGAACTGGGAGTGTGCGGTACGGACCGCGAGATTTTGCATTCCGAATCACCATGGTGCCCGGCGGGCGAAGACCGATTGATTCTGGGCCACGAATGTCTGGCCCGTATCGAGGAAGTGGGTGCTGGTATCAGTTCGCTACGGCAGGGCGACCTGGTGGTCCCCACGGTGCGGCGAGCGTTTCCGGGCCAGACAAGGCGCGCGGATCTACTGCCGTTTGGACCCTTCACCGAGCGGGGAATTTTCCGTGAGCACGGATTCTCACAACCGCTGTGGCTCGATCGTCCCGAGTACCTATTTCGAGTATCTGAGGAGATTGCCGACATCGCGATATTGACGGAGCCCCTGGCAGTCTCTGAGAAGGGAACAAACGAAGCTCTTCTGCTGACGCGGGCCCGCCTGGGCGATGAGGCCTGGAACGCTGCCGCCCCGCCCCGCGTCCTGGTCACAGGCATGGGACCGATTGGATTCACCGCGGTGCTCGCGACAATCGCCCGTGGCTGGCCGGTGACAATGATCGGACGGGATCCGGTCGACACATTCCGAGCACGGCTTGTCGCAGAACTGGGAGGTCACTACCTGCCGCTCGCCGCGGTCGACTTTGAACGCAGCGACGTTGAAGAAACCGGCTACGACTTGTACTTGGAATGTACGGGGAGCGACGAAGTGATGCTGGCAGCATCGCGACTGGTACGCTCGTGCGGCGTCATCGTGTGGCTTGGCAGCACGCGTTTACCGCGGCCAAAGAACCTTCATGTCGAGCGGCTCATGCGCGACGGTCTGACGCGAAATCACCTGCACGTCGGCTGCGTAAATGCCGCTCCACGTGACTTTCGCGATGCACTCGCCCACCTGGGACAGTTACGCCGAACTCACGCGAAGCAATTAGCTTCGCTGGTCACTGCCAGAACGCGTCCTGCGGATGCTCTCTGGCATTATTCGCATCGAGAGCCGCAGGGCATCAAAACGGTAGTTGTCTATTCGTGAGGGGGCCTTAGAACGGCACGGCGGCTACCCTCGCGACCTTAAATTTCGGTCGGTTTGTTGGCGAAGATCCACCCCTGGCGATAGAAAAAGATCACCATGCCGATCGTCGAGACAATCATGATTGCGATCGTCATGTGGTAGCCATATCGCCAGCGCAGCTCCGGCATGTAGTCGAAGTTCATCCCATAAATTCCGGCCACGAAGGTCAGAGGGATGAAGATCGTGGAGATGATCGTCAGAACCCGCATCGTATCGTTGATCCGATTGCTGACCGACGACATGTGGAGATCGCGCAGATCGGCCGTTAATTCCCGATAGGTTTCGATCAGTTCGACCACTTGCACGACGTGATCGTAGCAGTCGCGTAGATAGACTCGCGTGTAGTCGGAGATTCGCGGTACGTCTTGCCTTCCGAGCTGAGCGAGCGCGTCGCGCAGCGGCCAGATCGCTCGCCGCAAGATCAGCAAATCTGATTTCACCTCGTGCAGCCGCTTCATCACTTCGCGATTACGCGGTTCGAGAACCTGATCCTCCAACTCATCAAGCCGCTCGGCATATACTTCGAGCACCGGATAGTAGTTGTCAATTGCGGCATCGATCAGCGTGTAGGCCAGATAGTCGCTTCCCAATTGGCGGACTTTGCCGTTTCCCTCGCGCAATCGTCCTCGCACGCGGTCGAACGAGTCGCCTGGCGTCCCCTCCTGAAAAGTCAGCAAGTAATTGCCGCCGACAAACATGCTGAGTTGCTCGGTATTGCAGCGCTCGCCGCACCCCACCATCCGCAGCACGACAAACAGCACATTGCCAAAATCCTCGATCTTGGCCCTTTGATGAACATTCACCGTGTCTTCGAGCGAGAGTCGGTGCAGGTTCAACAGCTCGCCAAAGCGCTCGATGGCGACTGCGTCACCGAGCCCCTCGACATTGATCCACACTAGCGGGTGCTTGCCGATCTGGTCGCAAGCCGCGTCGGGAGTCGCCGCGTCGAACTCCGCAAAGTCTTCACTCCCGTAAGCCATCACATGGATGACGGGTCGCGGGGCGGACGGATCGGCCAGCACAAGACCAGGAGCTGCGCCGGGCTGTGTCCGGCGGCTGACCGTCATATCTCGTCGAGCGGCTTTCCGGCGGCGACTTC
>JALORD010000610.1 GCA_025459145.1 Pirellulaceae bacterium
CGCCCCGCCCGGGGGCGGCGGCTGTCCGGTCAGCAGGAAGTGCGTACTCGGCGTGTGGTCGGCGTTGTTGTGCGTCATCGAGCGCACAATCGCGAGCTGGTCGCACCGCGTCGCGAGTTGCGGGAAGTGCTCGCAGATTTGTAGGCCCGGCACGTTCGTCGAGATCGGCTTGAATTCGCCGCGGACTTCGGCCGGAGCATCCGGCTTCAGATCCCACGTATCCTGATGCGCCGGGCCGCCCCACATGAAGAGCAGGATGCACGCCTTGGCCCGTCCGAAACTCGTCTGGCCTGCTTCGACGGGCGATCCTTCCGCGGCCAGGCCCTGTCCCGCCAAAAGCTGCGGCAGCGAGAGTCCGAACAGGCTCAGGCTCCCTGCGGCGATTGCTTGCCGGCGGGAGAACTGCTGGACCGTCGGTAAGCGCGAGGTAGTGCGCAGCGGCATCAAGTTGCGGTCCAAGGAAGGCCTGGAGAGGGAACCAACCAGCAAGCCTAAGGATTACCCGCGAGAGCGCGAAATGCAACTGCCGGCGCAGGAACATTGCTGCATGCTGCAATGGCACGGCAAGAATGGGAGGATCGTCAGTGGTTTAGACGCGGCGACTAATTGGACTCACTGGGCAAGCCGCTGGGACGCACCGGCTGCGCCTCGGCAGCCCGCTTCATCGCGTCGGCCACTTCCTGCCGATTGACCGGAATCTCCGGGGGGGCCTCGATGCCAATCCGCACCTTGTCCCCGCGAACATCCACGATCGTGATCACGATGTTGTCGCCAATGATGATTCGTTCGTCGCGCTTACGTGATAGCACCAACATTCCGGCACCCGACTCCTTCTTTTGGACCCTACTCCTTGGACTCAAGCCGAGAAATTCTAGCTATGGCGGGGGCAAAGTTAAGTTTTGGGCGGCGGCGGGCATTAACCGATTTCTCCTCCTCGCGCGTATTTGCGGATAGCCGCATTGCCAACGAAGGATGCAACTCTCTAGCCAGACGAGGGTTGCGACGGCTGACAGACTGTGCGTCTCGACCTAAAGAAGCTCAAGAATTCTTGCAGACCCCGACTCCCGTGAGGTCGACAACTGGCCAAATTTGGGGCGGAGACCGACGAGCGAGAAATAATGGGCAGCGAGAAAGCTGTCCAGCTTTGGCCGCTGCCGAAGCCAATTTGCCCGCTCGGTTGCATTCAACCGGTATCGGATGACAATGGGCCTCTTCGTAGGAAACCCTCTCTCCCCGCCTGCGATTGCTCCAATGAATGCCATTCGAATGCTGCCGCCGCTGAGCTTCTGGATCCCCCTCCTGGCATTTGTCGCTTCGCTGGACGGCCCCGCGACGAAAGCAGCCGATCCAAACACGGGACGGCGGCCCCCGGACGAGACATCGCTCCGGTTCTGGCTCGAGAACGCCTTAGTCCACCATCGATTCACCGCGGCCGAAGCGGGCGCGGCAACCGGCCTGTCGACTGACGAAGTGCGGGCCGCAGCCGCGAAGTTCGAACTCGATCCGGCGAAGCGTCCCGTTCGGAAGTCCGGCGAGCCGCTCGTCGTGCTGCCGTATCCGGGCGGGCGGCATCCGCGGATTGGCTTTCTCGACGGGGCAGTCGACCCGCAGCGCGAGACCAAGCTGAGCGTCTTTGCTCCGTGGGCCGATGGCGGCTATGCGGTGGCCGACGTTCCCGAAGCGATCTGGCACGAGACGGCCGCCGGACGCGAACTCTTGTACCTAGCACACACGCACGTCCCCACGATCTGGGACAAACAGGGAATCAAGCTCGAGCCACTCGAATGGAAGCGGACCGACGACGGCTGGCAAGTGGAACGCAAACTTCCCAGCGGCGTCGTTTTTGGTACCCGAGCCCGCCCGACGGAGAGCGAGGTTCGGATGGAGATGTGGCTCACCAACGGCACCACCGAGACGCTCCGTGGACTGGTCGTGCAGAACTGCATCATGCTCAAGGGTCTGCCGGGGTTCGACCAACAGACGAACGACAACAAGCGAATCGAGAATCCGTACGTCGCCTGTCACAATCCCGAGAAAAACCGCTGGATCATCTCGGCCTGGGAGCCGTGCCACCGGCCATGGGCCAATCCCCCGTGTCCCTGCTTGCACAGCGACCCGAAGTTTCCCGACTGCGAACCGGGAAAAACGGTGCGGCTGGCGGGCTGGCTGTCGTACTACGAAGGGACCGATATCGAGGCAGAACTGGCCCGGATCGATCGGCTCGATTGGCGGAAAACACCATGAAATTGAGTGCACGCGCGTGTGTTCGACTGGCGGCGACCGGGCTGCTGGCGGCTTGCATCGGCTGTAGTTCGAGTGCAGCTCCAGAGAAGGCGGCGGACGAAGGAAACGGGGCGGCGGAGCCCTCAAGCAAGCAGCAAGCTTCGGCGACCAAGCCTGCGGCGCGTCCCGAGTTCGCCAGTGTCGAAGCAGCGTTTGCCGAGGTCGAGCGGCTAGCCAGCGAACCGAACGCGGGACCCCAGCGGATGCAGGTCGAGCGCTGGTTCCATGAGCAGGGAGACCGGATCGCGCCCGAACTGGCCGCCAAGCTGGCCGACGCCGAGGCAGATGCTGCGACGCGGATGGCCGCTTGCCGCGTGCTGGCAAGGCTCGGCCCGACCGCGCGACCAGCACTGCTGGCGGCTTGCGATGGTCCGCCCGGCCCTGTTCGGATCAAGGCGATCGAATCGCTGGGTCGGCTGCAACCGGCTGACACCGCGACGATCGCCAAACTGATCACGCTGGTCGACGACGACGACCGCGACGTCCGACGCGTAGCGATTTTCGGCCTCAAGAACGTCGGACCGCCAGCGAAAGAGGCTGCTCCCCGGCTGCAGGCGATCCTCAACGACGTGAACGAAGAGGAGACGATTCGCGCCGCGGCCAAGGATGCACTGAAGAGCGTCGATCCGCGGCGAACGCTGGTCGATTCATAACGCCGTTCCAAGCTGGCGCTTCCAAATCTGCGTTCATCGGCGGCGGAACAAA
>JALORD010000611.1 GCA_025459145.1 Pirellulaceae bacterium
GCAGAATCGCTCGTCCGCGGGACATTCCGCTTTGCACTGCGGGCAGATTTCCCAGAGCGACTGGCCGCAGCCGCCGCAAAACCGCCGCGAGGACGGATTCGACCGGTCGCAATGCCGGCACTGCACGCTATGGACGGCACCGTTTGTGCCGCTGCCACCAGCACCGTTCTTGCCGTCCGGCTGCCGCGTGCGGCGCCGAATCGCGGCATCGAGTACAGCCTTTTGCTCGGCGTCGCATAGTAGCGAGTAAGCCTCCTCGACTTCGCGCTGGATCGATTCCCAGAGCTGCGGTTCCGCCTTGTCGACATGCATGAGCAGGGCCGACTGCTGCCGGAGGTAGCCCGCCTTAATCCGATTCGCGTCGCTCTCCAGCGGCGAGAGCGCCAGCAGTTGATAGGGCGAGAGCGGGCGCACGGGCTCCTTGATGTTGAGCCACACCCGGTACGGATCAAAGTCGAGCGCTTCCACAGTGTTCAATTCGAGTTCTTCCAGTTGGAGGGCGTGCGTTTCACTCGACCGCCGCTTGCGATCGCCGATGCTATCGAAACTCCCGTTTCTTCACGGCAAAGTGCAGCTTCACTTCGATCTCGGAGACGCGCGGATGGCTCGTGCGGATCTTGAGCCAGCCTTGCGGCGTTCCCAGGTACTGGCAAACGGGCGTGCCGGCGGGAATCGTCACCCGCAGGTCGTAGAGTCCTTTCCCGGCCCCCGTCTTCCCCGTGACTGATTTCCCAGCGCCGGCACGCGGCTCCAAGGTCGCGGTGACAAAGTCGGGAAACGTCTCGATCTGGACTTCGCCGAGCGATGTTTCCGCGTCGCGAATCTTGACGAGCAGCTTCGCCTCGGCTCCGACGCCGTGCTGGAGCGTGCCGAAATCGACGATCCCGTCGGTATCGATGAGCGGATTAAAGACCGCCACCCGGCCGAGTACCTGTCCATACAATGGGAGTTCGAGCGTCTGCGGCTCGGCAAACTGCGACGACTCCACCGTCAGACGCAGCGTATCGCTGAACTCCTGCCGCAGTTCGTCGGTCGGAATCGTCACCACGAGCCGCTGAGCGCTGGCGGCTCCCAGTTCCTCAAGAGCGCCTGTGTGCAGCGCCTCGCCGACCATTGTCTCCGCCGTCCAGGCGAATCCAGGCAGCGCAGCGTCCACCGACTTGATCGCCAGGTCCGCCGCCGTCTGCGAATAGACGATCGTCGACGCCTGGATCGTGTCGCCGGGGTTCACGGCGGGCACGATGAGTTCCGGTTCGCTTGTTCCCAGCTGTACCCGAACCTTGCCGGAGACGCGAAATTCGAGCTCCGCCCGCTCGGGATCGTTCGTGCGGATCAGGGCGTAGTGCGAGAACAGGATGTCCCGCCCCGTCGTCCACTCGAGTGTGACGAGCCCTTCCTCGCTGGGAGCCAGTTCTCGCTTCTCCAGTCCGCCGACGGTGCACTTGCAGGATGTCTTCCCGGTTTCCAGCCGCAGCGGAGCCTGGCCCACATTGCGAATGACGAACTGGTGCGAGCCGCGTGTAAGAGGGTCGGAAATGCCGAAGTCGAATTTCGTCGTCGGTGTTTCGACTTGCGGCATTTGCCCCGCCGCCACAATGGCGTTGGCGGCCGCGAATTCCGCGACTTTGCGAACCACCACGGGTTGTCCGGTCACGCTATCGATGACGATCCGCTCGTCCGGCGCCTTCGGGTGCCGGAACAGAAACGTGGACGTGCTGGCCAGCCAAATCAGGCCGCACGCGAGGAGACCGGTACAAACGGAAACTATCCAAAAGGTTCGCCACATTTACTTGCTCTTCCGCTATAGCTCAAAAGGAGCCCGGCCATCACGTCAACTAACCGTCCGATTGGTAGACCTGCTCCTGTGCCGGACGTAACGGTCCAATGACGGACTCGATTTCTTCAGGGCCATAAAGCGCACTAGCCTCCTCGATGCGCCGGGTCACCTTGACCTTGTCGAGGCTGGTCGCCAGTCGCGGCTGAATCGAGGCGTAGCAATAGACAGCCCGCAAATGCAACCCGCGCCGCTGGGGCGGCTTGGTCTTTTCGGCCAAGTCCCAGTACTGATCGGCCAATGCCAGAGTTTCGTGCGGCGTCCGGTTGGGAGACATTTCGAGAGCGCTCATTCCCCTCAATTGCAGGTCGTGGGCTCGGTTCAGGTAGGGAAGTCCCGCCTCCCATCGATTCTTCACGAAGCACAAGTACCTGCCCACCGCTTCGTTCGCATCGGCATCGGCCGGTGTGGCGGCCAGCTTCTCGAATGCCTTGAGGGCCGCCACATACAACGAACGCGAGTCCTTGAGCGAATCCTGCGCTGTTTTTAGCCGAGCGATTTCGTTGCGGTTCCCCTGAACGCGGGCAAATCCCGAGGCGACTTCGGCCAGCGGCAACGCCAGTTCGTAGCGATCCCGCTCGAACGCCTCGCGCTGGAGCCGCTCGGCCTCCTTTCCCGCGGTATCTCCGGCGGCCGATTGTCCGGTCGACTTGACGAGCGATTCGAGCACCGTCAAACGCTGCTGCAAGGGATCAACCTGAAACCGCTCTTCGAGCATCTGACAGGCGGACAGCGCCGTATCGGTCTCGCCGAGCGCCGCCGCCATATCGCGAACGATCCGCAAGAGTTCGTGGTAGTCGGAAGCGTTCTGCTCGACGTTCACGGCCTCCGTCAGCAGTTCGCGGACAAACGCCAGCCGATCGGCCCGCGTCTTGGCCTTTTCGAATCGCTCGCCAAACAATAGCTTGAGCTGCTCCCGAGCTTTGGCCTGAGAATCCTCATCGGGAACTTCCTGTTTCCCAAGATCGGCCGCGTACGCCTCGGTTCCTGGAAACACGCGAGGACCCGTGGGCTCTGTAGACGCGACTACTTCGCCCGTTGTTGGATCGACGGTCTCCAAGGGAACACCCTGATTGGCCAGCGACGGATCGTCCGCCACGCTGGCCAGCATCGGCGGCGGGGGCTCGGCCGTGGGGGGCAGAAGATCTGC